>NZ_JBHZAV010000243.1:0-12420 GCF_042754445.1 Embleya sp. NPDC059213 | reverse complement strand
TTCCCGACCCCGGCGTCCCGGCCGCCGTGGACCCGGCCCGGGCCCTGGCGTTCCTGGACCGCTTCCACCGGGAGACCGGGTCGCCGGTGGATCGGGACACCCGACGACGCGAGATCGTCGAACAGATCCGAACCACCGGCACCTACATCCACACCTCGGCCGAACTCGTCTGGGGTGCCCGGGTCGCCTGGCGCAACTCGGCCCGCTGCATCGGCCGGTTGTACTGGAACAGCCTGGTCGTCCGGGACCGCCGGCACGTGAGCCGACCGGAGGAGGTGGCCGCCCAGTGTGCGGGACACCTGCGGGAGACCTGGCGCGGCGGCCGGATCCGGCCGACGATCACCGTGTTCGCGCCCGACGCCCCCACCGGGCCCAGAGTGCGGATCTGGAACGAGCAGTTGATCCGCTACGCCGGCTACCGCCGGGCGGACGGCGCGCTCGTGGGCGACGGGCGCAATCAGGGCATCACCGAACTCGCGCACACCCTCGGTTGGCGCGGCGCGGGCACCGACTTCGACCCGTTGCCCCTGATCGTCGAGGGCGCGGACGGTCGCCTGCGCTCGTACGCACTGCCCCCGGACGCGGTCCGCGAAATCCCGCTCACCCACCCCGAACACCCCGGATTCGCCGCCCTGGGCCTGCGCTGGCACGCGATCCCGGCGATTTCCAACATGCGCCTGGAGATCGGCGGCGTCTCCTACAGCGCGGCGCCGTTCAACGGCTGGTACATGGGCACCGAGATCGGTGCCCGCAACCTGGTCGACGCGGACCGCTACGACATGCTCCCGGCGATCGCCGCGCTGTTCGGCCTGGACACCTCCAGCGAGCGCACGTTGTGGCGGGACCGGGCCTCGATCGAACTCAACCGCGCCGTGCTGCACTCCTTCGACGCGGCCGGCGCGACCATCACCGACCACCACACCGAATCCGACCGCTTCCTTCGGCACGTCGAACGCGAGACGGAGGCGGGCCGCACGTGCCCCGCGGACTGGAGTTGGATCGTGCCACCCGTCTCCGGCGGCCTGACCCCGGTCTACCACCGCTACTACGACGACCACGACGAGAGCACGCAAAGCCCCGCCTACCTGCTCGACGAGGCCGCCGGCCACCGCTCGGCGGGCCGCCGTCCGTGGGCCGGTTCCGGGAGCGGGGCGAACGAGTGAATCCGGCGGACCGGGCCACCCCTGCCCGGTCCGTCGACGCCTCGATCCGGACCGCGAATCCCGCTCCCGGCCGCCGGCCGAGCGGGTGTTTCGCCGGTGGCGGGCCGGGAAATCTCGGGGGCCGAAGTCGCGACAAGGCTCCGGTCGGCGCGTTCTCGACGACACGTCGTGGCATCAGGTGAAGGAATGGAACGATGGCTACAGGCAAGGTGAAGTGGTTCAACCCGGACAAGGGCTACGGCTTCATCGAACAAGACGACAAGGGCCCGGACGTGTTCGTGCACTTCTCGGCCATCCAGAGCACGGGCTTCCGGCAACTGGAGGAGAACGACAAGGTCGAGTTCGACGTCGTCCAGGGCCCCAAGGGCCCGCAGGCGGAGAACGTCACCGTCAGCACGGGCTGACGCGTCGCGACCCGCTCGCATGACGACCGGGGCACCCCCGGGACCGACGTCCCGGCGGGTGCCCCGGCTCGTGCGGCCGCCGTCCCTTTTTGTAGGTTTTCCCGCACACCACTGCCGTTCGGCAGCACCGGTGTTCGCAGCACCCGACCTCAGGGGGAACCTCGATGAAGCGTTGGCCTGCCGCCCTCGTTCTCGCCTTCGGTATCACCATCGGCGCCGGCGGTGCCCAGACCGCGGTCGCCGCCGGCTCGCACGGTCCGTCGTGCGCGGCCGACGCGTCGCCCGGGCACACCCGCCGGCACCTGCCGGAGGCGGAGATCTTCGTGACGAACAACACCGCCGTGATCAGCGACCCGAACGACCCGCGACTGAACACCCGATTGACCGGGTTCGCCTGCGAGGTGCGCGCGATCATCCGCGCCCATGGCGCCGATCCGGAGAAGTCCTCACTGCTCGACGGTGTGTTCTGGTCCGGCGAGTTGCAGAACACCACGTATGAACGCTCGCGCGAGTTCGACGTCGACGACATCGACGCCGCGCAACTCGCCCACGTGGCAGAGATTCTGCGCAAGCGCTTCGCCCAGGAGTCGGTACTGACCTTCGAATACCTGCGCGTCGACTCGCCGCGCGCGGACGCGATCGAGGTCGAGGTGCCGGGCGTGGACGTACGGCGGCTGCACGACGGCCTGGTCGCCGATCCCGAGGCGCGCGACCGGCTGTTCGGCGGCTCGGTCACCGTCCGGGGCGGCAAGCTGATCCTGGTCGCCGACCGGGCGGACCTGGCCCTGGTCCAGCGCTTCGTCGGCACCCTGGGCGGCGACTGGTCCAAGGCCACGATCCACTACGGAGACCGCGAGTTCGTCGGCTAGGCACGCTCCGAGACACCACACGCGAGGGGCCGCAGATGCGACCCGGATCGGACTTCCGATAGTCGCATCTGCAAGGCATATCTTCCCTTTGCCTGGCAGTTCAACATATTGTTGCGCCTTGTCGCTCGCACCTGCGAGCTCGACCCAGTCGCTGCCGTGGGGGACTTCGCCATGCCCAGACACCGATCCGTCCGCATCGCCGTCGCCGGCTCGGTGCTGGCCGTGCTCGTCGCCGGGTGCGGCGATTCGAAGAACGATTCCGCCCCGGCGAGGAAATCCGCGACCGCGCCGCCGCCCGCGGCCGCCGCCCCGGCCGCGCCCCTCGCGCCCGCCAAGCCCGGAGAGGTGGTGATCCGGGGCAAGGTCGCCCGGCCCGGCACGCTCACCCTGGCCGACCTGCGCAAGCTGCCTCGGGTGAGCGCGACCGTGGAGTACGGCAGTGCCAAGGGCGCCCAGAAGCACACCTACGAGGGCGTCCCGCTGTACGACGTGCTGAACGCCACCGGCCCGACCGTCGACCCGGCCGTCAAGAACGGCAATCTGCGGTTGTTCGTCGCGGCGACCGGCGGCGGCAACTACCGGGCCGCGTTCGCGTGGGCCGAACTCGACCCCGGCTTCGCCCGGAGCCAAATCCTGCTCGCGGTCAGCGAGGACGGCGTCCCGTACGAGGACGCCGCCGGGCCGCACCTGGTGGTGCCGCAGGACACCCGGGGCGGACGCTACGTCTCCGAGTTGAACGCGTTGTACGTGGGCAGCGTGGACGAACCGGTCGACAGTGGCCGTTGAGCACCCGCTGAGTCGGCGCGGTCTGCTCGCGGCCGGCACCGGTGCCTTCGTCGCCGGCGAGCCGGCCGGCGCGGCGGTGCCGGGCCGGGCGCGAACATCCGGCGCGGACGCGGTGATCCCCTTCCACGGGCCGACCCAGGCGGGCATCCTGACCCGCCGTCAGCCCTACGCGGTGCTGGCCTCGTTCGACCTGCGGCCCACCGTCGACCGGGCGGGCGTGCGGGAGTTGCTGCGTCGGTGGACCGATGCGACGGCCCGGCTGACCCGGGGCGCGCCGCTCGATGCCGGGGCGGCGACCGGCGCGGGCATCGACGCCGACGTCCTGCGCGGCGCGGGGCCGGCGGCGCTCACCGTCACCTTCGCTTTCGGGGCGGGCCTGTTCGCGGGTGTGGGCTCGCCCCCGCCGGCCGAACTGCGCGCGATCCCGGCCTTTCCCGGCGACGAGCTCGACCCCGCGCACGGCGACGGCGACCTCGTGCTCCAACTCGCCGCCGACGACCCGATCGTGGTCACCGCGGCGCTGCGGGCGCTGCGCCGGTCGGCCGCCGGTGCGGCCCGCGAGCGGTGGCGGATGCGCGGCTTCGCGTCGCCGGACAGCCGGCGCAACCTGATGGGCCAGATCGACGGTACGGCCAACCCGGACGCGGTCGCGGACGTGCTCGTGCCCGCGGCCGGCGCGCCCGCGTGGCTGGTGGGCGGGTCGTACCTGGTGCTGCGCCGGATCCGGATGTTGCTGGATCACTGGGAGACGCTGCCGCGCGAGCACCGCGAACAGGTGATCGGCCGCCGGTTGTCCGACGGCGCGCCGCTGACCGGCGGCACCGAGCACACGCCCGCCGACTTCGACGCCGCGGGCCCCGGCGGTGCACCGGCGATCGCGGCCAACGCGCATGTGCGGCTCGGCGCGCCCCGATTCAACGCGGGGGCCACGATGTTGCGCCGGGGCTGGTCCTACGACGACGGCCCGCGCGCCGACGGCACGCCGGACGCGGGCCTGCTCTTCCTGGCCTGGCAACGCGACCCGCACCGCGCGTTCGTACCCGTACAACAGCGGCTCGCGCGCGGCGACGCGCTGTCCCGCTACACCGTCCACGAGGCGTCCGGTCTGTATGTCGCGCCGGGAGGTTGTCTACCGGGCGAGTATCTCGGGCAGGCCCTGCTGGAGGGGTGAGCCCGGCGTCCGGAAGGGTGCGCCCGGCGTCGCGACGCATTCGGCCGGGCCGACGGGCCGGTCGGATATGCGCTTGGCACGGCTGCCGCTTCGCGGTATCGATTCGGGTATGTCACGTACCTTCGAAGATCTGTTGGCCGAGGCCGAGGCGGCCTCCGTGGACGGCTGGGACTTCTCCTGGCTGGCCGGGCGGGCCACCGAGGCACGCCCCTCGTGGGGCTATCAGCGCCTGATGGGCGAACGGCTGGCCGGTGTGTCGGCCGCGCTGGACATCCAGACCGGTGGTGGCGAGGTGCTGGCCGGCGCACCGAAGTTGCCGGCCACGATGGTCGCCACCGAGTCCTGGCCGCCGAACGTGGCCAAGGCGACCCGGCTGCTGCACCCGCTCGGCGCGGTCGTGGTCGCCGACCCGGACGAGCCGCCGCTGCCGTTCGCCGACGCCGCCTTCGATCTGGTCACCAGCCGGCATCCCGCGTCGGTGTGGTGGGCCGAGATCGCCCGCGTACTCCGCCCCGGCGGCACCTACTTCGCGCAGCACGTCGGGCCCGCCTCGGTGTTCGAACTGGTCGAATACTTCCTCGGACCGCAGCCCGAGGCCCGCAAGAGCCGACACCCCGACATCGAGAGCGCCGACGCCCGGGCGGCCGGCCTGGAGATCGTCGATCTGCGCCCGGAGCGATTGCGGATGGAGTTCTTCGACATCGGCGCGGTCGTCTACTTCCTGCGCAAGGTGATCTGGATGGTGCCCGGCTTCACCGTGCCGGCCTACCGGGACCGGCTCCACGAGCTGCACGAACTCATCCGGCGCGACGGACCGTTCGTCGCGCACTCGACCCGATTCCTGATCGAGGCGCGGCGGGCGCGGCCACCGGCGGCCGGGGAAGCGGGTGGGGCCGGGTGAATGGTCCGGCCGGGTGACAGGGCGTAGCCGGTGTGGCGGTCCCGCCGTTGAAGGGGACATGACGCACACTCGACGCATGCTGGCCGCCCTCCTGCTCACCGCGGGCACCGCCGCCCTCACCGCACCGGTCGCCAACGCCGGCACCGGCCAGGACATCGCGCTGAACACCTCGGACCGCAAGGCCCCGGCGGGCCAGGGCTCCCAGACCTCCGATGCCCTCGGAAGCACGATGAACTCGCTGGTCAGCGGCCTCTCGCACTGACCGAGCCGGGCCGGACCGGCGGCGGGCGCCGGCCACCATGCTCCCGCCACCGGTCCGGTCCGCCGCGCCCGCGCACAGCGGCGCGGCGGCGCGGCGGCGCGAGGCCGGGCCGACCTCCCGGCGGCGGGGCGGTAGTCAGGGCATGCCGGCCAGGCGCAGGAGCGCGGTGGTGGCGATCGCGGTGAGCACCACCACCGGGAACGGTGCGCGGCGAATCGCCAGGACGGCGGCGGCGAGTACGCCCGCGGGCCTGGACCAGCCGGCGAAGTCGTGGCCCTCGGTGAGGGTGCCGACGCCGATCAGCGCGACCAGGAGCACGGCGGCGGCGATCCCGAGCAGTCGCCGCGCCTGCTCGGGCAGGTGGATGCGGTCTCGGGAGAGGGGACCGACCAGGCGGAAGGCGTAGGTCCCTGCGGCGATGAAGGCGATGGCGAGCAGCGGCATCAGGACGGCTCCCGGGGCGGGGTGAGCGGGGGTCGGCGGGGTGGGAGCAGGTGGGGGATCAGCCCGAGCAGGGCCAGGAGTACCGGCACTCCGGCCGGCAGGTAGGGGGTTGCGGCGAGCGTGACGGCGGCGCCGAGCAGTGCCGCGTTGCGGGTCGCGCGGTCGCGGAGCGTGGGGAGCACGAGGGCCAGGAGTACGGCGGGGAAGGCCGCGTCCAGGCCCAGCGCGGTCGGGTCGCCGAGGCCGGTGCCGGCCAGCGCACCGCCCGCGACGGCCAGGTTCCAGGTGACGAACAGGGCCGTCCCGCACAGCCGGAAGACCGCCCGACGCCGCGCCGGGTCGGTGTGCCGCAGTGCGAACGCCACCGTCTCGTCGGTGATCAGGTGGGCGCCCGCCAGTCGGGTCCACCGCCGGCGCCGGTCGTCGAGCACGTCCGCGACGGTGAACCCGAACGGCACCAGCCGGGCGTTGAGGACCAGTGCGGCCAGGACGGCCGCCACCGGGCTGCCACCGGCGAGGACCACCCCGACGGCGGCGAACTGGGCGCCGCCGGCGAACACGAACACCGACATGACGATCGGTACCCACGGATCGAGGCCGCCGGTGACGGCGATGGCGCCGAAGGACGCACCGACCACGGCGTCGGCCACGCAGACCAGGAGGATGTCGCGGAGGGTGCCGCGATCGAGTGTTCGGTATGACGAACGCATGTCCGGTACAGTGAACGAAGTGGCAGTCGTTCGTCAAGCCGAACGAAACAACTTCTGGAGCGAACACTTGGCCGGTCCCGTCCTGCCCGAACCCACGCCCGCACCCGACTCCCCCGCACCACCCACCGGCCCGATCGCGCTGATCGCGGTGTCGGCCCGGCGCGAACGCGAGCGCGCGAGGTTGTCGCTGACCGAACTGGCCAAACGCGCCCGAATCGCCAAGTCCACGCTGTCCCAGCTCGAAGCCGGCCTCGGCAATCCCAGCGTGGAGACCTTGTGGGCCCTGGCCGTCGCGCTCGGGGTACCGCTGAGCCGGCTGGTGGACCCGCCGCACTCCAACGTCCGGGTGATCCGCGCCGGTGACGGTCCGGTCGCCCACTCGGAGCAGGCCGACTACGCCGCCACGCTGCTCGCCACCTGCCCGCCCCACGCCCGCCGCGACCTGTACCGCGTCGTCGCCCAGCCCGGCGAGCCACGCAGCTCCGAGCCGCACCCGCCCGGCACCGTCGAGCACGTGGTGCTCGCCACCGGCCGCGCCCTGGTCGGCCCGATCGAGGACCCGGTCGAACTCGCGCCCGGCGACTACATCACCTACCCCGGCGATGCCCCGCACATCTTCGAGGCGCTGGCCCCGGACACCTCGGCGATCCTGGTCAGCGAACACGTCTGACCCCGGACCCGGCCGAGTCCGACGCATCGAACCCGGCCGGAATCCGACCCGTGCCGGCCGGTCAGCCGGTCGGGTACGGCCACGGATTCGCGTCGCACACCTTGCCGTTGTCCGCCCGGCTGCTCTTGGTCTGCTGCATCATCACCGGCGCCACGCCGCCCGGCCCGCATCGGGTGCTGTGCTGCCGGCCGAGTCGATGGCCCACCTCGTGGTTGATCAACATCTGCCGATAGGTGCGGATGTCGTCGCCGTACGCGGTCGAACCCTGGGCCCAGCGCCAGCCGTTGATCATCACCCACGGCGTTCCGTTGGCGTTGCAGGACACGTTGGACACGCTGGTGTCGCCCACGATGGGAGAGCAGATCCGGTGCAGCGTGCCGGGACTGGACAGCCGCACCACGAAGGACGCGCCCGCGTCGTCGATGCGATCGAAGGTCAGGCCGTCCCGGGCCCAACTGCGCGAATCGTTGAGCGTCTGCTGCACCATCGCGGCGAACAACGTGCCATCCAGCGCGAGGCCCTCCTCGATCTCCACCCGATAGGCGAGGTGCTTGCCGGTCCCCGGCCCGGTGTCGCCGCCCGCCACCGTGACGAACCGCCCGCCGAGCTTGAGCGTGGGCTCCAACGGGAAGCGCAGACCCGCCAGGGTGTCGGGGTCCTGCGACGCGGGTGCCCGAACCGGCAGGTCCCGCTGGGCCGACGGCTGCTCGGGCAGCGGTATCGACTCGGGCGGTCGCGCACTCGGCAGCGGCGTCGCGCCGATGTCGACGGTCGGGGCACCGCCGTCGGAGATCCTGGGCACCACCGCCAGGAGGCAGCACGCGACGGCCGCCACGCCCACCCCGAGCAGCAGGCGACGCACGGCGCGCGGACGGCCGGCGGAACGGGCGTGGGCGCCGGTTCGGGTGTCGCCGGCCCGCGGCTTGGCCCGACGGCCCGTGCCGCGCCCGCTCACCCGGTCCCCACGAAGGTCGCCGGGAGCCGCCGGGCGACCGGTTCCCAACGTGGGCTCCGGGCGATCTCCGCGCCCTGCTGGTCGGTCAGCGCCGGTCTCGGCTTGCCGGTCTGCGGGAACTTCCCGTCCAGCGGTCCGTTGGCCCAGAGCACCCGCAGCAGGCCCGAACCGACCGACATGTACAGCGCCTGGGCCCGGAAGATGCCGTCCGGACCCTGTACACCCTCCGTCGCCACCGCCTGGCCCTCCCGTTCCGGCGCCAGGCACTTGATGTTGTGCTTGAGCCCGAATTCGTCCGTACGCTCGCCCGCGGTCCGCAGGGCGCCTCGACAGTCCGCCAGGTCGCCGGGCCGCAACGACACGGACACCACCCCGACCGGGCCGAGGCCGTCGTCCCGGGTCACCTCGGCCGAGATGCCCGTCTCCGGGGCGTATCCGGTGCGCGCCGCCGACCAGTTGCCCGCCGGCAGCAGGCCGGAGAGCACCGTGCCGAGGTCTCGCGCGAGCGCCGCCCGGGCGACCTCGGTCCCGCCGTCCGCCGCCGGCACGGTGCGTCGGGCCACCGTCGGCACCGGGATCGCCGCCCGCTCGGGATCCGTGTCGCCGGGTTGCAGGGCGAGCGTGGCCGCCCCGCCCACGGCCACCACCGCGACCACCGACGCCACGATGCTCCCGGCCCGGACCAGGACGCGCCGGCGCCCTCGGGACGCCGCGCGGGCCACCACGTCGGCCATCGGGCGGCTGCCGTGGTGGGCCATTTCGTCGTCGAGCCGACGTCGGAAGGCTTGTTCGAGTTCGACGTCGCGGTCGCTCTCGGCGTCGGTTTCGATGTCGCCGTCGGGGCCGACATCGGGGCCGGGGATTGCCTTGTCACGTGCCATGGTCACCCCCTCTCTCGTTCATATCAATGCATGTCGATACATATGGATGGCCCCGGGCGCGGTCGCGCCCGTCGGCCGACTCAGCCCACCAGCGGGTTGACCTCGAGCGTGCCGCGCAATCGGGCCAGTGCGCGCGGCCCGGCGCTCTTGACCGCCGAGCCGGACATGCCGAGCATCTCGGCGACCGCCTCCACGCTGTGGTCCTCCCAATAGCGCAGGACCACCACCGCCCGATCGCGCGGTGACAGCCGCATCAGTGCGTCGATCAGCGTCATCCGCACGTCCGGGAGATCCGGGTCGGCCGACGGGTCGGGTCGACGCTCCAGCGCCGACGCGTCGATACCGGGCAGTTCGGTGGAACTGCGACGGCGTCTGCCGTCCAGGTACGCGTTCAGGAGCACCCGCCTGGCGTACGCGTGTGGTTGATCGGTGTGTTCGATCCGACGCCAGGCCACGTACAGCTTCTCCAGCGCGATCTGGGTGAGGTCCTCGGCGAGATGCCAGTCGCCGCACAGCAGATACGCCGTCTGACAGAGGCGGTGCGCCGAGGTCCGGGCGAACTCGGTGAACCCCTCGCGGCCCTGTGGGCCCATCCCGTCCTCCCTTCCTGCCGCTTCCGTCCCTGATCAATACGCATCCGACGACCCGGAAGGATGCATGTGGTCTGCGTCACAGGCAGGAACGACCCGGTGGCCCGCCGCACCGACGGCCGGCCGGACCTGCACGATTCGCCGCGAACCCACCCCGGAGGTTCGGAACGTGCCACCCGACGCGCCGATTCCGCACCTGCCGGCACCCGGCGATCTGCCGTTCGTCGCGCACGAGTGGTTCGGGCATCCCGGCGATCCTGGACCTTCGTACTGGTGCGCTTTCGGGGCCACGCGCCGGGGTCGGCCGACCTGCGCGAACTGGTGCGGTCGCGCTGGGAGTCGGTGCCGCGGCTGCGGCTGCGGGCGGGCCCGACACCGACCGGACACCGACGCGGGCGTCCGCACTGGGTCGTGGCCGACGAGCTCGACCCGGAGCGGCAGGTGGTCGCCGCGCCGCTCGCGCCCGGCCCGGACGCGCTGCGCGAGCGGGTCGACGAACTGCTCGGCGAACCACTGCGGTCGACGGTGGACACCTGGCGGATGTACCTGCTGTCCGGCCCCGAAGTCGACGGGTTCGCCGTGCTGTTGCGGGTGCACCACGCGGTGGCCGACGGAGTCTCGGTGATCCGGCTGCTGGAGCGGCTGATGGGCGGGGACGCCGAAACGGGGGCAGCGTGGCCCGGCGGTGCGGTGCGCCGGGTGCCGCCGCGCCCGGCCTCGGTGCGCGGTGTACTGGCCACGGCCGCCGGGGTGTTGCGGCGGAACACACGCCTGCCGTTCAACGGGCGCCCGGGCGCCGGGCGGCACGCGGCCTGGGTGACGGTGCCCGCGGCACCGGTACGAGCCGCCCGGCACGCGGCTCCGGGCAGCGTGCGCCCGACCGTCAACGACGTCTACCTGGCAGCCGTCGCCGGGGCACTGCGCACCGTCCCGGCGGGCCGGGCGACCCCCTCCCGTCCCCGCGTCGCCGCGCTGGTCCCGGTGAACATGCGCACGGCGGACGAGGCGTCCCGGATCGGCAACGTGGTGTCCTTCTTCCGGATCCCGCTGCCGCTCGACGAGTCGGATCCGCCGGCCCGGTTGGCCCGGGTCCACGCCGAGACCGTGCGGGCCAAGTCGATCGGGCAGGCCGCCATCGCCCGAACCGCCATCGAGGTCGCCGCCCGATCACCGCTGCCCGCGAGCCGGCTCGCCGGCCTGATCACCATGTCCGCGGGTTATGCGAACACCAGTTGCACCAACATCCCCGGCCCGCGCACCCCGTTGGTCCTGCTCGGCCGCCCGGCGGTCGAACTGGTCGCGGCACCACCGCTGATGGGCGCGCAGAACGTGGTCTTCGGCTTCACCGGCCACGGCGACACCTTCACGGCCGGCGTCACCACCGACCGTGCCCATCGCGAACTGGCCGACCGGCCGGCCCGGGCCCTCGGCGTCGAGTTCGAGAACCTGGCCGCCGCCGCGGCACGCTGAGCCGGGTCGCTCCGCGCCGGGCCCGAGCCGACCGGGAACGACGGACCGACGCACGCGTGTCGCGATCGGTCCCCTGTGTGGCATGTCGGGACATCGGTGTCGGCCCCATCCGGGTCATACGTTTCTCCTGTAACCCGGAACGGGCACGACGCCGCCGATCGATCGGGTCGCCGGTCGCTCCGCCGCGACCTCGACGAGGCGCGCCCGCCCGGACACCCACCCCTGCGAAGGAGAACCCGCGATGAGTGACGTCAGGATCCTCGGCATTTCCGGCAGCCTGCGGGCCCAGTCGCACAACACCCTGCTGCTGCGCGCCGCGCAGAAGTTCGCCCCGGGCGGCATGGACATCGAGATATACGAAGGATTGCGGGAGATACCGCCCTACGACATGGATCAGGACAATCCGGACGATCGTCCCGCCGTCGTCGCCGACCTGCGCCGGCGGATCACCGAGGCGGACGGTCTGCTCATCGCCACACCGGAGTTCAACTACTCGATCCCCGGTGTGCTGAAGAACGCGATCGACTGGGTGAGCACCGACTGGACCAAAACCGAGGGCCTGCCGCTGCTGCGCAAGCCGACCGCCATCATGGGGGCGGCCCCCACCAACTTCGGATCGGTGCGGGCGCAACTGGCCTTGCGCCAGGTGTTCGTCTGGACGCACACCGATGTGATCGGCAAGCCCGAGGTGATCGCCTTCCGGTCGCACGAGCGCTTCGACGACGCCGGCAACCTGATCGACGGGATGACCATCAACCTGGTCGGGGAGTTGCTCGTCGCACTCGCGGAGCGGATCGACGGCAAGTGATCGACCGCCGGGCCCGGTCCCGGCGCGACGAGCCGCGGAACAAGACGCGGAACGAACCGTGCGCCGAGGTCCGGGCCGGGCCGGAAACCGGCAGAAACCGGTCGCGTGACCTTCGGCCCACAGCGGACACTTGGTCAGCGAGGGCGCGCGGCCACCGGCGAGGGACGACGACCGAGCGACCACCGAGCAATCACCGACCCACCCGACCCGGCCTCGGCGGCGACCGCCGAGGTCCGTTCGACCCACCCGGGCCGCCGGGATCCGACTGCGGGGAGCGCCGTCGGGCCATGGTGCGGCCCCGATGCGCGCGAGGGAGGGGTTTCGCCGTCACGGGGC
>NZ_JBHZAV010000242.1:0-12424 GCF_042754445.1 Embleya sp. NPDC059213 | reverse complement strand
CGGAGTTGTGTATAAGACACCCATATGTGCGGGCGGCACGACAGGGAATGGCTCCGGCCGCGGCGACGCGGCCGGAGCCATTCCCTCGCGTCCGTCGCGCGGGCAGTCCGCACGGCACGCCACGAGGCGAAAAGTGTGGATCCCGCGAGGGGCGCCCGTCCACGGATGCACCAACCCGGCTCCCGGTGGGGGCGGTTCGCCCGAGAGCAACGAATCCTTCTTGTCCGCGAGAGGGTGCGCTCCGTCGACAAGTCGGGCAGGGCCGGGTGTGCCGGGCGCAGGGTGCGCGGCCCGTTGCCGGTGCGACGTCCGGACGCCCCGGGCGGACGCGCTGTCAATCGGGGATGCGGGACAGAACCGCCTCCAAGCCGAAGGCGAAGCGCTCGTCGAAGTTCTGCCGGAGATGGGGCAGGACGCGCAGCAGCGCCGGGTGTGCGCCGCGTTCGACGGCCCAGGCGAGCCTCGCGTCGTCCTCCGCGCCCTCGGCCTGCTCCTCCTGGGCCAGGCCGAGGGTGAAGTAGTTGACCGTCCACGCCGTCCACGCCGCCTGCCGCTCATCGGCACCGGCTTCCAGGAACGCGTCGATGAGGCGGTCGGCGAAGCGCAGCGTGTTCGGTTCGGCCGTATAGGTGCCGGTGACCAGGGCGGCGCCGTCGCGATGGGCGAGCAACGCGTGCCGGTAACGGCCGACCAGTTCACGGGCGCGTGCCACAGGGGCGTCGGGCAGGTCGTCGTAGCGGATACCGGCGAGGACGGCGTCGGCCATCAGCTCCAGCATCCGCGCCTTGGTTTTCACGTGCCACAGCACGGTGTTCATCCGCACCCCGAGGCGGTCGGCGACCGCCCGGGTGGAGAGCCCGTCCAGGCCGCGCTCGTCCAGCACCCGGAGGGCGGCATCGATCACGGCGGCGCAGGTGAGCCGGCCAGCGGCGTCTTCTCCGGCTTGCTTCTTGGTCACTGACCTAGTTTACTCCATGCCAAGTATTGGTCACCGACCAAGAGTCTGTGTCGAGAAAGAAAAAGATCATGAACTATCAGGTTGTCGTCGCAGGTGCCGGACCCGTGGGCCTGTGGCTCGCCGGCGAACTGCGCCGCGCGGGCATCACCGTCGCCGTGATCGAGCCCCGCTCCGAACGCGACTCCCGCTCCCGCGCCCTGACCGTGCACCCCCGCACCATCGAGACCTTTGCCTCCCGCGGCGCGCATCAGCCCTTCGTGAGCGAGGGCATACCGCTGCCCGGAGGCCACTTCGGCGCCCTCGACTCCCGCCTGGACTTCCGTCGCCTGCCCAGCCCCTTCCCCCACACCCTCGCCCTGCCCCAGGAGCGCACCGAGGCACTGCTGGAGGGCCAGGCCCTCGACCTGGGCGCGCACATCCTGCGCGGACACGAGGTCACCGGCCTCACCGAGCACCCCGACCACATCGCCGTGCACATCGCCGGACCGCACGGGCCCTCCACCCTCCAGGCGGCCTACCTGGTCGGCTGCGACGGCGCCCGCAGCACCGTGCGCACCGCGGCCGGCATCGACTACCCCGGCACCCCCTCCACCGTGCTCGGCTGGCTCGGCGACGTGGTCCTGGACAACCCGCCCGCCCCCGGCTACAGCTACTTCGGCCCTGCGGGTGCCCTCATGGCCGCCCCCATGCCCGGCGGCATCCACCGCTTGGTCGGCATCACCCCTCGCGACCTCACCACCACCCGGCCCGGCAACCTCACCCTGGACGAACTGCGCGAAAACGTGGTCGCCATAGCCGGCACCGACTTCGGCCTGCGCGACCCGGCTTGGCTCTCCCGCTACGGCAACGCCACCCGCCTCGCCGACCAGTACCGCAAGGGCCGCGTCTTCCTCGCCGGAGACGCCGCCCACCAGCACTTCCCCGCCGGCGGCGTCGGCATGAACGTCGGCATCCAGGACGCCGCCAACCTCGCCTGGAAGCTCGCCGCCACCCTCGACGGCTGGGCGCCTGCGGGCCTGTTGGACACCTACCACGCCGAACGCCACCCCGTCGGCGCCGACCTCACCGCCACCAGCCGCGCCCAGGTGGCCCTGATGACCGCCTTCACCCCCGAAGGACTCGACCTGCGCGGCCTGCTCGCCCGGCTGATCACTACCCTGCCCGACCTCAACGACCACCTGGCCTCCCAGGTCAGTTCCCTCGCCGTCACCTACCCGCCCACCAACCCCGGCGACCACCCGCTGACCGGCACCCGTGCCCCCGACCTCACCCTCGGCGACACCGGCCTGTTCGCGCTGCTGCGCGTCGACCGCCACCTCCTGCTGGACCTCACCGACAGCGGCCGCCTCGCCGGGTACGCGCGCCGAGGACTGCACGTCCACACCGCCACCGCGTACCAGCCACCGGCCGAGTTCACCGACGTCCGCGCCGTCCTCGTCCGCCCCGACGGCCATATCGCCTGGGCAAGCGCAGAGCACGACGGCACCGCCCTCACCGACAGCCTCACCGTGGCCCTCGCCACCACGCACCGGAAGTGAGCCGCCTTGTGACCGCCCAGCGCATCGCCCCGCCCGGCCTGCCTGCCGCGCCCGGCTTCATCAGCCAACTCGTCGTCACCGGGGTCGGCGGGTGGGGAGCCGGGCCTCGCGGGCGGTGAACCGTCGTCGGCGGGTGGGCGAGGGCCCGGGATTCGTTCGGGGCGCGGGCACGGAGCCACACGGCGACGGCGCACGATCCGAGGACCCAGCCGCGCACGCCGACGGACCGTCGGATCGGCAGGCACCCATATCGGTCAGGTCCCGGGCAGGTTGACGAGGTAGCCGTTGGCCGTGTCTCCGCGCATCGACCGCCGGGTTCGCCGCCTGCCGATCCGCACGCCTTCGGGGAGGCTACGGGCACCGGACGACCACCCCCGCACGGCCCCCGAGCTCGACCACGCCACCACGAGGCCCTCGCCCCGAGCCCGATTCGTACGCGACACCCCCGTTCCGGGGCCACCGGCCGACGACGCCGGGAACTTCCCCGGATGAGCGCGCCGCAGGGCAGACGGTCGCGCCTTCGCGACGGATGCGGCCTGCCGCCTGTTCCCGGCCCCGTGTCGAACACCACGGATCCCACCCAACACCCACCGAACACGAACACCCCTGACCGGCACCGCAGTTCACCACACACCGAGTTCGGTGAGCAGTCGCTCTCGATCCCCACCGACGACCCGCCTCCGGTGCACCCCTGGTCGATCCGTGCGCGCCCCGGCCCGGGCCGGCGGTATGCGTCCGCCGCCGCGCCGCCGGGGTGTTGCGCCGCCTTCCCCCTGGGCTCGTGGCCCCGTTCATGGCGGGTGGTCGTGGTGGGGATGATGGTGTGTCGTGGTCGTTCACGGGCAACGACCGTGCTGTGGGGGAGGGTTCGGGGTGAGGTTCGAATCGGGTGGGTTTTCCGTTTCACAAGCTCCCGCGCCGGCTGGGAACTCGGCGAAATCCTCAACGCCCGTGGCCACAAGGCCCCGAAGGCCATGTACGGAACTCCTGCCCTTCCGCAACCGACACGGCCTCACCGTCGCGATCGGCGTGTACGAACTCGTCGCCCAAGCCGTCGGCGCCGACAAGGTCACCGCCGGCCGACTCCGCGAATCCCTCGCGCTGCTCCCGGGCGACCTGACCATCGGCGAGGACGCCCCGGCCGCCTTCGCCCAATCACTCGCCGGCGTCATCGAGGGAACACAGCCGCCCGCGCCCACACCGTCCACGGCACTCCCCTCGGCCCTCCAACGCGACGTCGACCGGCGGGCCGTCGCTCTCGCCGATCGGTTCGACCGCGGACGCATCCCCGCAGCGAAGTCCTGGTGCATCTGTCGGCCGCGTTCGCCGACGAGAGGCCCACGGGTCTTCGAGGCCGCCCTCGAACGCATGAAGACCGAGCACTGAAAACGCGAGGGCGCCCGGCCAAATGTGGTGGCCGGGCACCCTCGCGTACCGAAACCCGACACGTGAACGCCGACAACCGGCCCCGCGCCCGGTGTCCCGGCCGGGTGCCGCGGCGGCCTTGGCGGCGCGGTCGGCCCGCTCGAACGCGAGCTGAGAATCGAGCAGGGGCGGCCTCCGGTAGTTCGTTCGCCTGTTCGAGTCCGGGGTCGGCGGCATCGGCGCGCCGTCGGCCGACGCCGATGTCCGATGTCCGATGTCACTGCTCCTCGACCGTTTGCCACTGAAGCCGGAGGGCCCCGAGCCCGTCCGTGATCGGCACTGATCGCCTCCCCGGCTGGTCGATTCGAACCAGGGGGACTTCCGTGCGGTGTGATCGTCGGGGATTCGCCCGGGAGGCTTTGGCTGCGATTGCGTCGGTGAGGAGGGGGTAGCGGCGAGCCGAGGGTGCCTTCGCACGGGGGCGCGGTTGTCGCGGGGCCGCCGCTGTCCGGTGAGCGAGTTCGACTCGTCTTTCGCGTGCGCGGACAGGAAAGCGGTGGGGGCGAACATCCGACATCGGATCCGGGAGCCGGACATGGCGCACGGTAACAAGGATGAAGCCGACGACGCGGCACCCGTGCGCGAGGTGTATGTCGACGCCGGGCAGGATCTGGCCGACGCGGTCGTCGAGCTCGGCGCCGCGCCGGAGGAGCGCATCGTCGTCAATCTGGGGCCGCAACATCCGTCGACGCACGGAGTTCTGCGGCTCGTCCTCGAACTCGACGCCGAGCGGGTCGTGCAGGCGCGTCTGGGTATCGGGTACCTGCACACCGGGATCGAGAAGAACTGCGAGTACCGCAACTGGACCCAGTCGGTCATGTTCGTGACGCGTGCCGACTACCTGATGCCGGTGTTCAACGAGGTCGTCTACTGTCTCGGTGTCGAACGTCTGCTCGGCATCACCGACCAGGTCCCCGAACGTGCCCGGGTCATCCGGGTGATGCTCATGGAGCTCAACCGGATCTCCTCGCATCTGGTCGCCATCGCGACCGGTGGCATGGAGCTGGGTGCGCTGACCGTCATGACGTACGGCTTCCGCGACCGCGAGCTGATCCTCGACGTGTTCGAAGCGGTCACCGGGATGCGGATGAACCACGGGTACGTCCGGCCCGGCGGTCTCGTGCAGGACCTGCCCCGCGGGGCCGAGGCACAGGTCCGCGAACTCCTGCGGATCCTCCCCGAACGGCTGGGCGACTACGAGCAACTCCTCGACGACAACGGGGTCTTCCGGTCTCGGACCGTCGGCGTGGCGTACCTGGACATCACGGGTTGCGTGGCGCTCGGCGTCACCGGGCCGATCCTGCGGGCCACCGGGCTGCCGCACGACCTGCGCAAGACGCAGCCGTACAGCGGGTACGAGGACTACGAGTTCGACGTGCCGACCCGCGACGGCTGCGACGCCTACGACCGCTACCGGGTGCGGGTCGCGGAGATGCGGCAGTCGCTGCGGATCGTCGAGCAGTGTCTCGACCGGCTGCGGCCGGGCCCGGTGATGGTCGCGGACAAGAAGATCGCGTGGCCCGCGCAACTCTCGCTGGGACCCGACGGGCTCGGCAATTCGCCGGAGCACGTCGCCACGATAATGGGCACGTCGATGGAGTCGCTGATCCACCACTTCCGGCTGGTCACCGAAGGCTTCTCGGTGCCGGTGGGCCAGTCGTACACCGCCGTGGAGTCGCCGCGCGGTGAACTCGGCTGCCACCTGGTCTCGACGGGCGGATCCCGGCCGTACCGCGTCCACCTGCGGGACCCGTCGTTCGCCAACCTGCAAGCGGTGGCGGCGATGGTCGAAGGCGGCCTGGTCGCCGATGTCGTCGCGGCGCTGGCCAGCACCGATCCGGTCCTGGGCGGTGTGGACCGCTGACGGCGGCGCGAGTGGTACGGCCGCCCAGCCGAACCGGTCGAGGTCGACCCCGGCGGGGCCCGGGACTCGGGCAGGCCGTGCCGGTGCGTTGTTCGGCGTCGGCCGTGAGTACCCGGGTTCCGTCGGTGTCGGCGCGGACCGAGTCCTTGCCGATGCGTGGGCGGCGCGGCCTATATCCGGGGCCGGCCGGTCTCCGAGGGGGACGCGCCCCTCGCGGGGTCCTTCGCACGGGCTCGTCATCGGCCCGCCCGGCCGGTACCGACCTGCAGTACGACCCCCGCGCGCAGGTCGATCGTCGTGCTGCCCTCGGGAGGTTCGCGTGATGGCGCAGAGTCCGAGCCGTTTCGGTTGCCGGGCCAGCTAGGCCGTTGCCGGCTTGAGCGGCGTCGCCGGCGTCCGGGGCGTGGCCGGGATGGCGGTGAACAGTGCGTGGACGGTGGTGCGGACGTGGTCGGCGACGAGGTCCGGGGTGGACGCGTCGAGTTTGCCGTCGAGGTGCAGGAAGGCCAGGCCGTGGACGCGGGACCCACCCGGTGCGCGCCCTGCTCTGCGAGCAACGCCTGCAGCGGCGGGCATTGCGCCGGTACCGCGCCTGGCTGCCCACCGCCCGGACCGCCTCCGCCGCGGCCTCGCGGCCCGGGTCACGGGGCCGGAATCACGCCGGATCGTGACCGATCGCCCACAGGCACACATCGGCAGATGACGGTCGCAGGCAGCGGTGCCGGGGCCGCGCGGATGCGGGCATCGGCCCTGTTCCGAACGTGTGGGCGAACGACATGACCAAGGTCCTCTTTGTGGTGTCCGCAGCTCGATCGGCGTACCGGCGGCGGCGCGGCGAACTCGCCGATCGCGTCGCCGCGGTCACCGGACTCGCGCTCGTCGGGGTGGCCGCCGGCCTGCGGATCGTTGGACGCTGCGGAACGGGGAAGTGCACCCCTTGGGCTTCCAGTGCGAAGAGTTGGCGATACCGCACAAGATCTCCACCGGGGCGGGGTGGGAGACCACGATCGCCACCCCCGGGGGAAAGGCGCCGACTCTGGACCGGCTCAGCATGTCCTGGACCGCCGGTTGGCCGGCCAGGTTGCGCGAGGTCGCCCGCTACCTGGACGCGATCAGGATCGAACTGGACGACCCCCGGTCGCGGGCGATGTCGACCCGGACGCGTTCGACGTGGTGTTCTACCCCGGCGGGCACGGACCGATGGAAGAGCTCGCGGTCGATCCGGTCTCGGGGGCGCTGCTCACCCGGGTGCCGGCCTCCGGCAAGCCCCTCGCGTTGCCGTGCCACGCGCCTGTCGCAGCGTTCGCGGCACCGAGCGCCGACGGATCGTGGCCGTGCGCCGGGTATCGGATGACCGGCCTGTCCAACGTCGAGGAGAAGTTCAACGGCTTCGGCCGCAAGGCCCGTTGGCTGCCGACGGTCGCTCCTTTGGCGACGGCGTCGTCGATGTGCGCGGTGACGGTGGTCGGTTGGGACGCGGTGGTGAGGCTGCCGACGTCGATGCCGTAGTCGTACGAGGCGCCGATCCTCGGTTTCTCGGTGCGGGCGACGAACGCGGCGACGAACCGGTCGCGGACGGACTCGGCCACGTACAGGCGCTCGATGGAGACGCAGAGTTGGCCGGCCGAGGGGAAGCACCCGGTGACGGCGCCCTCGGCCGCCTTGTCGATGTCGGCGTGGTCGAGGACGATCATGGCGTTCTTGCCGCCGAGTTCGAGGGACGCGCCGATCAGGCGTGCACCGGCGTCGCCGGCGATCCGGCGTCCGCTCGCGGTGGAGCCGGTGAACATCATGTAGTCGGCGTTGTCCATGAGCGCGCCGCCGATGGAGCCGGGGCTGCCGCCGACCATCTGCCACACGTCGGTGAGCAGGCCGGCCTCGTGCATCAGGTCGAGCGCCCACAGCGCGGTGAGTGCGGTCTGGGTGTCGGGCTTCTGGACCACGGTGTTGCCGACCATCAGTGCCGGGATGGCGTCGCCGGCGGCCATGCTGAGCGGGTAGTTCCAGGGGGAGGTGACGGTGACGACGCCTTGGGATGGCGTAGTTCGGTGGTGTGGGTGAGCAGGGGGATCGCGCCGCGGCGGCGCTTGGGCTTGAGGAGCCTCGTGGCGTGCTGGGCGTAGTAGCGGGAGGTGACGGCGATGTCGGTCACCTCCAGGAACGCGTCGCGGCGGGTCTTGCCGCTTTCGGCCTGCATGAGATCGGCCCCGCGCAGGCGGGGATGGTGCCTACACCGGCGAACGGAGATGGTCCCAAGGCGATCGACGGCGTGATCGACTGGATCCGATCGGCCCCGCGAACGCGGGGATGTTCCTGGATTGGATCGGGTGTCACTTTGAAATCACGTTGCGGGGAGCGCGGCGCCGGGTGGCCTGTCCTCGGTGGCCGTCGTTGCCTGCGGGTTTCCGGATGGTGTGGGTACTGGGGGTGTCGCATCGAGTGGTACTGGAGTCCTGGGCCTCGCGAACGAGGCGCCGAGCGTGGTTGGTTGCCTAGCGTCTGAGTCATGGGATCACACCTTTTGCGATCGCCCGAGAACGCCGACATCCCGGTGGCCACTCGCCGTTGTGGGCCGAGGTCGGGGCGGCTGAGCCGAATCCTGCTTCCGGTCCTGCCGTTGCTGTGCCTGGCGGCAGCCGTCTCGGGGACGCCCGCTCAGGCCGCGCCGGCTTCTTCGGCGGTGTCCGCCGACTCCTCCTCGTCGCAGGAGGATCCCGCGCGCGCCTTGGCGCGTACCGCGCACCCGCTGGGCAGCACCGTCCCGGGCGGCTCCGACGCGGATCTGCGGGCGTTCGACAAGATGATCCGCGGCGCGGACGTGGTCGGCGTGGGCGAGGCGACGCACGGGTCGAGCGAGTTCTACACCGTCAAACACCGCCTCTTCCGGCACCTGGTGGAGCGCCAAGGCTTCCGGAGCCTCGCCCTGGAGATCCAGTGGAGCGCCGGGGTGCGCCTGGACGAGTGGGTCCGCCACGGCAAGGGTGACCTGGACACGATCATGGACGAGGAGTTCCAGGCCGGCGGCGGCCTGTGGAACACCACCGAGACCCGGGACCTGTTCCGGTGGATACGAGCCTGGAACCTGCGCCACCCCCAGAGCCCCGTCCGCGTCGCCGGGGACGGCCCCGAGTTCGTCGGGCCCGCCCTGTTCGACACCGTCACGTCCTACGTCGCCCGCACACGTCCCGACCTGCTGTCCGAAGTCCGACGGCTGTACCGCGAGTCCCGACCCACGGCCTCCATGGAGGAAACCTTCAACGCGCGCCTGGCCCTGCCCCTCGCCGACCGCACACGCATGCGCGAGGACACCCGGCGCGTTCTGTCCCTCTTGGAGTACCGTCCCGCGGGCATCCCCGCCAAGGAACACGACCTCATGCTCCAACACGCCCGAGCCATCGCCCAGAACGCCACCCTGTTCGGGTTCGACATCGCCAACGACGCCGCCGCCGCGTTGACATACCGCGACCAGGTCATGGCCGACAACACCGCCTGGTGGCAGCGGCACACCGGAACCAAGGTGTTCCTCTCCGCCCACAATTCCCACGTCGCCGGCGAGAGCGCGGTACCCGAGAGCCAGCCGAAGACGCAGGGGCAATTCCTGCGCGAACGGCTCGGAACACGCTACGTCAACGCCGGGTTCACCTTCGGCCGAGGATCCTTCAACGCCATCGACCCCACCGCTTCCGGCACGACCTGGCGCCGCGTCGACATCGGCCCCATCGGCGAGGGCAGCGGGGAGAACACCCTGGAGAAGGTGTCCGGACACGATTGGTACCTCGACACGCGCACCGCGGCCCCCGGTACCGCCCGCAACTGGCTCACCGCCCCCCACCCCATCCGGAACATCGGCGCCTCCTGGCCCGTCGACGCGTACGAGAACACCCGGCTGCGCTCCACCTACGACATCGTGATCCATCTCCATGACATCAGCGCCTCGCACCGGCGCTGATCCACCGCCGGATGCCGGGACCCATCGTCCCGTTCACCCTGCGGCCCCGTGCCGACGCTCACGCCGAACAGCCCCGGGCCGGGAACCGTGCCCGTCCGCGACGCCGGTCCCCGCCCGGCGAGCCCGTCGAGGCCGCAGGCACAACGGGTGCGCATCCCGACAACTCCCGCTGTCGGCGCCGGCGCGTCGTCGTGATCGGCGGCACCGACGTCAACGACGGTGAGACGTGTTTCGCCGCCATGCCACGTCTGCGCCCGGTGGCCTCGACTCGAGAACACCGGGCCGGGCGGACGGATATCGAGGCCATGACCAGGCCGGCGACGAGTCGGCCCCGCGAACGCGGGGATGCTCCTTCGTGGATCCCCTGAACGGCCACGGCGACGTGGTCGGCCCCGCGGAGGCGGGGATAATCCGGCGAAAGGCCCGGAGTCAGGTGACGAGTTCCCGTCTCAAGCTCGCCGCTCGACCGGCCCCACCAGGGGACGCAGCGGGAACGGGAGATTATCGGGCCTGCGGGGTGCGGCGGTGACGGCCGGATGCTGCGGGCGGTGGTGGACGGTGAAGTGGTGGTGAGGCCCGGACACGATCGATGGCGTTCGGGCCACGCTGCACCCGACGAGGCCGTTGCTCGGGCGGTGGCGAGTGCAGCCGCAGACGAGGTTCGTGTTGTAAACGGCGTGGTTACCCCGGAGGAGCTCCACGCGGAGTATGCCGCCGCGGACGGTACACGGCGCCGTGCCATCGAGGCCGAGGCACGTCCCGCCCGACCGGGAGACCCGCGATGAGCCACCCACGTGCGGTACGGCCCGCAGGCGGGCCGGGAACGCGGCGCCCTGCCACCGGGCGACAGGACGAACTCGACACGGGCGTGCAGGCCATGGCGGACGATCCCTGCGGACACGGGTCCGTGCAATCGTCTCCGCGTGCTTTCGCCGCGACGAGTATGGGAAGGCTGATGCGTATGGCGCCGGGGGATGACGAGGCCGAGGCGAGAGAACTCGTCCGGCGTGCACACGAAGTGGGGCGTGTGGCAGGGCGGGATCAGTGGCAGGCGTTCCTGCGGCAGATCAGCGGGGGGCGTTGGGGTCGGAGAGGCGGCTGGGCAGTCGTTCCACAGTTGGACACGCCGTGGCAGGACACGATCTCCGGCGAACGGGCCGGTTGGCGTCAACGTGCGGCGAACCTCCACGGCGAGTGGGTGTTCGCCGTCGACTATCTGATCTGCCGCCGCTGTGGCCTCGGCTGGGTGGAACAACCTCACACCCTCCCGGGATATCAGCGGTGCGGCCTGGCCTCGGCGGGCCTGGCCGTCCTGCGCGTCGAGCATCCGGATTTGGCGTGGCACACACTCGGCGGCCACCTCCGCGACTCGGAACCGTTCTGGAGCGCGGTCGGATCCACTGCCGCCGGAGGTTACCGACAACGAAAGCTGTGCCCACACACCGATCGGCTCTGACCACCCCGGTTCCGGCTCGGCGATACGGGGCCGAGCGGTTGTCCGCGATCGAGGAAATCCCCCGCCCGCCAGAGCTTCCGCCGCGGTCAACGCCGCGACAACCACCAGCCCCCGCCGACCATCACGCGCGTCTGTGCCACGAGTCACCCGCTGCCCGTGAGGCTGCCCACACACCACCGCGACCGACAACCAACCATCACTGACACCTGCGCGGAGCCCAGACCCGCAGAATCGCTCCGGCGGGGCGGATACCAACAGGTCAGGTCCCGAGTCGGGGCAACGGTACGCAACCATCGGCAGCTACCACTCACCTACGTACAGGTTCACGACGCGCCGCGGGACCACCGGCTTGAAAACGGAAATGAACTCCGCAGTGGTCTCCAACTCCATGACACACCGCATGAATTGCCGGAGATCGCGACGGTGCATCCCATCGAGCCCGCGCACGACGGTGACCACCGGTTCCTCGCCCGCCACGACGAAATCGGAATAGCAGTCGGTATAGGCGGGCCAATTCTCCCCGAAGTAGTCCGGGAAATCGTACGTTCGGGCCAACGCCTGCAGCAGGTCGAGTTCCGAACCCCCTTCGGGGACATCCACCTCCAACCGGATGAAGCCGGCCGCGATGAATCTCCCGACCATGGTCTGCGCCGTGGATTCGTCGACCAGGTACGGCCTGTCCTCCAGCGCAGCCAGGACATCCGTCCCATCGTCCCACCTGCGCAGCCTGCGCCGAGCACCGACGACCCACGGGTCCGTGGAATCCTTCGGCGCGTTCTCCAACCTTTGCCAACTACCAAGACTTCCGATCACAATTGCAGCTCTCCCTGATTTTGATCCACGACCCAGGCTTGTAGTGCGGTGTGTACCACACCTCACCTTGACGCCCGAAAACCAACCTCCCCTGACCGGTGCGCGTTGCCCCCGGAGCGGTGGGGAAGATGTCCGACTCGCGCCAATAGCCCTGAGGCTTGTCCTGGCCGCGTCCGGGTATGTTATGGCCTCGATACACCCCGGGGGCGTCCGGCGAGCCACCCTGTAGAACTCCGGCAGGCGGGCCTCCCGTCTCATCAAAGCTTTTCACAACACCCGAGATGTCGTCGTGCATCCAGTCGTCGATGCCGCCAAGATTTACTTCCGGACAGGGTCCTGAGTTGTGTACCAGGGCGGAGCTGGTTCCTGTGACGACGTAGTAGGTGTGGGTGTCGGCGACGGTGAGGTTGTGTACGCGTTG
>NZ_JBHZAV010000241.1:0-12457 GCF_042754445.1 Embleya sp. NPDC059213 | reverse complement strand
GGTGGTACGCCCGGGGGACGACGACCGCCTCAACAAACCCTTGTGCCTGCGTCCGCAGTCGCACTCGGCGCACAGCGGCCCGGCCGCTCGCGCATGCTTCTTCGTCCGCACGGGCCAGTCCGCCGCCAGGGCAAATGCCACCATCGCCATGCCACCGGCCTGCCACGAAGTCCCGGCCCGGACAGTCCTTGGGGAGGTCCTCGATGGACTTCCTCAGCGAGACCATCCACCGCACCACATAGGCCCGTTTGCCTTGTGTCCGCAGAAGCCGTGTGCGGGGATGTCGGTGTCGAATTCGCCTGGGTGGATACGGTGCCGCGTTCGCGACTCGGATGCTGGGATCGTGAAGCGATCCCATGGGACCCGCATGACTGGCGTCGCACCCTTGAGGCGGACTGGACAGCCGCCCGGATGACGCGCGAGACGCCTCAACCGGGACGGCCGGTCCAACGTCAATCGGTCCGCTTCCGGGCGGTGAGTTGGAAGAGCCGGACGGTGTGCGTGTAAGGCGGGCGGGCGGTGGTGGCTGCCAGGGGTCGCCGCCGGCGGCGGCGCCGGCGCGCATCGTGGACTTACAAACGGCTTCCTGTGGCTCAAGTTGCCGCCGGAGACGGAGATACCTGACGTGCCTACACGGAAAGCCTCAGCGGCAGCAACTACTTCACCAAGCAGAACAGGTGGCGGGCTTCGTCGAGGCCTTGGCTGCGTAGGTGGGACGTGGGTTCTGGCACAGATCTTGGGTGGTCGTCACAGAGGGTCAGGATGCTGTTCGAGTGCGAAGGGCGGGGTCGCGTGAGACCGCGTACGCCCCGCCACCCACCGGACGGAACTGACGCTCCAGCAAGTCTCGGGCCATCCCTGCCGAAGTCCGCCGTGGCCGGTGACGGTACTGCTCATGCACACCTGCGCATCGTCTTGGAATCGCTGGTGATCGACGGCATCGGCAACGTGAGCGCCGAACCGTCGCGCCCGGCACGGTCGAAGTGGCGGCCGAAGGCCGCACCCCCGGGGCGATCTGCCCGGACTGTGGCGGGTTCTCGAACCGGGTGCATGACCGCTACCGGCGCAGGCTGAAGGATCTCCCGCCCGGTGCGCGGGGCCTCGTGATCAGGCTGACGGTTCGGCACTTCCTCTGCGGGGCGGGCGAGTGTCCACGCTGCGCCTTCGCCGAGCCGTTCACCTCGTTGACCGCCCCGTACGCGCGGTTCACCGTCCGGCTCAACCGCGTCCTGGAGCGGATCCGGGCTCGCGCCGGCCCGGCTTCGGCGCGGGCAGGATGACGCTGTTGCGCAGGGTCGTGGCGTTACCCGATCCGCGCTTCCGGACGCCGCGCGTGCTCGGTGTGGACGACTTCGCGACCCGCCGGGGCCAGATCTACTCGACCGTCCTGACCTGCGGGGAATCCCATCGCGTGGTCGACGTGCTGCGGACCCACGAAGCCGGGCGGCCGGCCGCATGGCTGATCGACCACCCAGCCGTGGAGATCATCCGCCGGGACCGGGCCGGCGCATACGCAGACGGGGCCCGGCGCGGCGCCCCCGACGCTCTGCAGGTCGCCGACCGGTTCCACCTGTGGCAGGGCCTCGGCCGGGCGGTGGAGACCTGCGTCGCCGCCCACCGCGACTGCCTGCGCACCCCGCCACAGGACTGCACACCGCCGCAGCCGCCGAGTCCTGACCCCGTCGGCCGAAGGGCCGAACGCAAACGGGCCGCGCACACCCTGGTCCACGAACTGCTCGCCCGGGGCCACTCCCGGCAGGCGATCACCCGGCACCTGGGCCGGGGACCGAACACCGTGCTGCGGTACGCAACCGCCGAACGCCGGCAGGACACCGTCCGCGGGAACCTTCCCCGGCCCAGCAGACTGGACCCGCACAAGCCCTACCTGGAACAACGGTTCGCCGCAGGGTGCACGAGCGTCCGGCAGCCGCACGGCGAACTGCTCGCACGGAACGCCCCCGTCACCTACGCCATGGTGCGCGCACACATCGCCGCCCTGCGCGGCACCCCGTCCGGCATCGCGCCCCGGCCACCGACGGTGCGGCAGGTCACCGGCCGGCTCACCCGCAACCCCGAGACTCTGAGCGAGGACGAACGCGCCGATCTGAAGGAGGTCCCGGCCCGCTGTCCCGAACCGGACGCGGCCGCCGAACACGTCCGCGACTTCGGAGAGATGCTCGGCCGCCGCTCCGCAGCCGGGCTTCCCACCTGGATCGCTGCCGTCGACGCCGGCCAGCTCCCTGGCCTCACCGGCTTCGCACTGCACCTGCTTAGGGACTTCGACGCCGTGACGGCCGGGCTGACCCTGGAGTGGAGCTCCGGCAGCGTCGAAGGCGCCGTGAACCGGATCAAGAAGATCGAAAGGCAGCTCCATGGCAGAGCCGAATTCGAACTACTCCGCAAGATGATCCTGCTTCAGTGACCTTCTGTGACGGCTCCCCAAGATCTGTGCCAGAACCCAGAACTCGCCGATGTTCGCGCTGATCGAGCTGATCGACGGGAGCGGCGACACCGGTGGGCCCGGCCCGTGGGCGTCGCTGTCGCTGATCGCGGTCTACGCGGGAATCGCGTTGATCGCCGGCGGCGTGCGGTTGAAGACCCGCGACGTGTGACCGGATCCGCCCAACGCGGCCGACGCCCGTCGAACGCCGGTCGGTCGGGCCGTGACAACGAGAAGGGTCGCACCCGACGAAAGCCGGGTGCGACCTCTCGGCCGCCCGGGTTGATCCGCACCGGCGACGGTCGGGGGTTCCGGGAGACCCGACGAGGGGCGGACCCGGCGGCAGTGCACGTTCCCGCCGGTTCACCGACACGACAGAGCGCACACGTTCCCACGAACGCGCTCACCGTCTTCGGTTGTTGTACCGGGCGGAGCTTCTCGGCCTCGGCGATGTCCGGGTCGGGAAACGGATGCCTCTGCGGTCGGCCGCTGTGTCGGCGTCCCCGATGCGGCCGAGCGTCGGCGGGGTCGGCTTCGGGCGGGTCAGGCGGTCAGGCCGCCGTCGACGGTCCAGTCGCTGCCGGTGACGTAGCGGGAGGCCGGCGAGGCGAGGAAGGAGACGGCCGCGGCGATGTCGTCGGGGGTCGCGTAGTGGCCGAGGGCGATGCGGGGGATGACGATGTCGGCCAACTCGCCGTCGGCGGGGTTCATGTCGGTGTCCACGGGGCCGGGCAGGACATTGTTGACGGTGATGCCGCGCGGGCCGAGGTCCCGGGCCAGGCCGCGGGTGAGCCCGGACACGGCGGCCTTGGAGGCCGAGTAGATCGAAAGACCCGGGAGGGGCGATATGTCTCCGTTGACACTGCCGATGTTGATGATCCGAGCGCCCCTGGTGAGGTGGGGTTCGGCGGCCTTGACGGCGGCGAAGATCGCCCGGACGTTGACCGAGAACACCTCGTCGAAGTCGTCGAGGGTCAGGTCGGACAAGGGGGCGACGCGGCCGACCCCGGCGTTGTTGACGAGGATGTCGAGACAGCCGAAGGTCTCGACGGTGGCCGTCACGGCCGCTTGCACGGCAGTGGCGTCGGAACTGTCGGCCGGCAACGCGACGACCCGCGGCCCGAGCTCGCCGGCGAGGGCCTCCGCTTTCTCCTTCGAGGAGTTGTAGGTGAAGGCGACGGCGGCACCGTCCGCCGCCAGCCGGCGGACGATCGCCGCTCCGATTCCCCGGGAACCCCCGGTGACCAGGGCCGTCTTTCCCGCGAGTTCCCGAGTCATGGTTGCTCCTCAAATCGAACCGGACCGTCAAGTTGCGTTTTTCGCGGGGCAGGACCCCGGCCGCCGCCGCAGCGTATCCGGGACGCGGCGGCCCGGATCGCCCGCCTCCGGCGCCGACAGACCCACGCGACCGAGTATCCGGCCGAGTTCGACGATGGGACCCGGTTGGACGACGTGCGCCTGGACATGGTCCACCGCGGTACGAGGATCGGGCGGTGGGTGGCTCGGCAGCGGTCGGGGTGGGACGGGCTGAACGCGGCGCAGCGCGAGCGGCTGCTCGCGTCGGGGCCGACGGCGCCCGCGATGCTCGACACCACGGCACGGGCCGAGGCGGCGGTTCCGGTGCCGGACGGCCCCGGCCCAAGCGCACCCGCGAGCAGGCGTGGACGATCGCGCTCGGCGCGGCGGCGGCCCACCGGGCCCGGGTGGGACACCTTGAGGTGCCGGTGGCGGTGCCCAGGTCCTTGTAGGCGACGGTGTTCTGCACCGCGATCGTGAGCACTTGCATGCTCAGGCCGAGTCCGGCCCCGAGGACGAGGAGGTAGAGCGAGTCCAGCCATGGGCTGGTGCCGCGGTGCATGCGGGAGAGCAGGTAGAGGCCGAGCGCGGTCACGAGCGAGCCCGCGCTCGGGAACCACCCGCGCGGGCACGTGGAGTCGGTGGTGGCGTTCGGCGGGTGGCCGGAGGACGTGCGGCTGGGGGTGTGGGTGACGACGACCAGGAGCAGGCGGGCGGGTGTGACGTTCATGCGCACGCTTGGCAGTTCGTTCGGCGCTGCGGTAGTCGGCACGATCTACGCCAACAAGCTCGGCTTCGCACCGGAGTCGGCAGTCGCGCGGGCCACCGCGACCGGAGCCGCGACACCGCGGGAGCTGGCCCCGGCCGTCGGCGATCCGGCCTCGCTGCACCGGCTGCCGACGACCGCCGCCACCCCGATCATCGACGCCTACGCGTCCGTCATGGATACGGTCTTCCGCTGGACGGTGCCGGTCGTGCTCGTCGGCTTCGCCGTGTCGCTGTTCCTCAAGGAAGTGCCCCTGCGAGATACGGCGCGGGCGGGCTCGCGCGATGTGGACGGCGGACTGGGCACGCCGACCACCGACGAATCCCGCCTGGTGCTGGAACGCGCGGTGTCCGTCCTGCTCAAGGGCATCACCCAAAGCTCCGCCCGTCAGGTGCTGGAACGCTCCGGCACCCGCGTTCCGCCGGCCGCGGCCTGGGCGCTGACGTGGGCGGACCTCTACACCAGGGTGCTCGGCGTGGCGCGGCTCACCACCATCGCGGAGCAGCGCAGAATGCCGGACGAAGTCCTTCACCCGGCCTTCGACAGCGCCGTGCACGGCGGATACCTCACCGAGGAAAGCGGCGTCTACACGCCGACCGAGCGCGGAGGTGTCGAGGTGCGGAAGGTCCAGGAGGCCGCGCTCGAGTGGCTCGCCGAGCACGTCGAACGCGCCGAAGGCCGGCCCGGCCCGCCCGACCTTCGCCGTGCCCTCGACTCCATCGCGCGGCGCCTGCTCACCGAAGACCTCGCGACGGGAATGGCGACCGCCGGCAGCGCCGAGCAAAACCTCGCTGCGGCAAGCGGCCGATAGCCACTCGGGTCCCGGCGGCACCGACGCGCCGGGCGGCCGGGCCGTCTCCGTCCGGCCTGCGCGGCACCGGGTGTGGTGTGCCGGAGCCCGAACGTGGTCGCGTTCGGGTCAGCGATTACAGCAGATGCACATGCGCACGATGATCATCGTGTCCGCCGGGTCGAAGAAGGCGCCGATGACTACTCGGCGCACTCATGGACGGCCGGATCCACCACGACGCAGTCGTGCAGCCCCCGCAGGAGCGTCTGCTCAGCTTTGGTGAGGCCGCCGAAGGGCTCGCGTTCGGCCGCGCTCACCGCGTCGTCGATGCGTTCCAGGCCGCCAGGCCGACTTCGGTGATCTGCACGATGTGGCGTCGCCGATCGTCTGGGTCCGGCGCGGTTCGCACAAGCCGGAGGACTCCAACTCGTCGAGCACTGCCACCAGTTGGTGGGGATCAACCTCCATCGCTGAGGCGGACGGACCGAGAGCGAGCAGCGCGGCGCCACGCGATGACCCTGATGCGGCTCGCCCCCGGCGCCGCGAGCCGGCGCGAACTCGCCGGCGGGCGCGCTTGGCCTGCTCGTGGGCCTGGTCTTCCCGCTTCTCGGCATCGCCGCCGCCGTCGGCCGGGTGCTCTACTTCGCCGGTGCGCCGATCACCCGCGTGCGCGTCAAGGACTTCGTCGTGACCCCGGTCGTCGTACTCACGCCGCTCTCGGTGGGCGCGCCGATACTGCGTACTGCCTCCGCCTGACTCACCGCATGCGAGCAATTCGCTCGGGCCTCCGTACGCGGCCGCAAAAGGAGTACATCCCGGGCCGCTCCGACGACCGGCCCGGGATGTCGGCGCCCTGGCTCACGAGCACGCACGCTGCGATACGGACGCCGCCCTTCGGGAGGCGCTGGACGGCGCGGCCACGAACCCGGAGCCGGCGTCGCTCGGCGCGGCCGTGGAAGCGGTGAAGGCCCGCGCCGAGCCGCCCCCTCGCTTCCGTACGGTCCCCGGCCCCGGTCCGCGCCATCGAGGGGGACCGGGGGAGCCGGACCCTCGAATCTCCCCAAGGCCCCGGATTGCGCATCCTGTCGCGCGGCCGGATCGTGGGCCTATGCCGAGACACACCGGGCCCCGAAGCGGCGTGCCGACGTGAGTGGCACGCCGTTGGCCGGCCTGCGCCGCATGGTCTCCCCGCTGGAGCTGTTCTTCGACCTGGTCTTCGTCTTCGCCGTCGGCCAGCTCGCGCACCACCTGCACACGGAACTGTCCTGGCGCGGCGCCGCCGAGACCGCGGTGATGCTGATCGCCGTCCTCAGCACCTGGGCCCTGACCAGTTTCGACGCCACCTTCCTGGACGTGGAGCGGCCCCGCACCCGGCGGCTGGTGCTGCTGGTGATGGGTCTGGTCCTGTTCATGAACGCCCAGATCCCGCACGCCTTCGCGGGCCGGCCGTGGGCCTTCGTGGTCCCGCTGGTGGCCACCCTGGCGCTGGTGGACGTCACGGCCGCGGCGTGGGCCCCGACCCCGCTCCTGCGCCTGCACTACCGCCGTGTGACGGTGTGGGCCGCGGCCTCCATCCCCCTGTGGCTGACCGGGGCGGCCATGGACCACGGGCCCCGCCTCGCCTGGTGGGCCGCGGCCGCCGTCGTCGACATGACCGGCGTCTGGCTGGCCCACCCCCTGCCCCGCAACGTCCTGTCCTCCCGGGACCTGGTCTTCGACGCCGAGCACATGGTGGAACGGATCCGGCTGTTCATCATCCTCCAGCTCGGCGAGACCGTCCTGACCATCGGCACCGCGATCTCCGCCGCCCCGGTCGACGCCGCGACCGTGACCACCGGCCTGGGCGTGTTCGTCGCCGTGGTGTGCCTGTGCGCCAGCTACTTCAGAGGAGGCGAGGACATCCTGGCCCGGCACGTCGCCACCACGGCCGACACCCTGCTGCCGGTCCGCCACGCCGTCAGCGGCCAGTACCCCACCCTCGCCGGCCTCGTCGCCCTCGCGGTGGGCGCCGAACTCGCCATCGCCCACCCCACCGGCCGCGGCAGCACCGAACTCGGCCTCCTGCTGTTCGGCGGCACCATCCTCTACGTGATCACCCAGGCCTGGTGGTACTACACCTCCACCCGCCAGGCCTGGGGCGCCCGACTCCTGGCCTGCCTCGCCTGCGCCGCCGCCGGCATCGCGGCCGTCCGGCTCCCACCCCTGGCCTCCGTACTGATCCTCGACCTGATCCTGGTGACGCTCGTCCTCGCCCTTACCCGAGTGCACCGGAGAGTGCTCACGACCATGACCGACGCGGACAGCCAGTGACGGGCAACGGTCCGGACGAATCCGCCCCGGTCGACGTCGCGCACTGCACGCCCTGTGCAGCCGCCGAGGCGTCATCTCGTGGTCCGTCGGCCCTCACCGGGGGCGCCGTCGGGAGGGGTGTTCGTCCGGGCGGGGGTGCCGTGCGGCTCCAAAGGTGTTGCCAGGTGTACCGCTCCCGCCACCGGCTCCCCCGTGTACACCGTCAGTGGCAGTCCCAACCGCTCCCGCAGTCGGTTCCGGAGGGCTTCGGCCAGTGGGGGACGGCCGACGATCACGCTTCCCCCGGCGACCACGCGCGTGATGTCGGCTCCGCGCGTGACCAGGTGCCCGACGAGGGTGGTGAGGTCGTCCGCGCCGGTGAGCACGGCGGTGTGCGCGGTGGGTGAGCCCGCTTCCGCCGCGTCGAAGACCGTGGGGGCCCAGCGGGCCCAGGAGCGGGGTGGGGTGCTCTGCATCGTGCCCACGATCTCGCGCAGCGAGCGGGCGCCCGTGTGCGCGAGCAGTGCCGGCAGCAACGGGTCGTCGGTGTGTGCTCGGTCGTGGGCCCGGGTGAGCGCGCCGACCGCGTCGCGTACCGTCCCCCACGCCGATCCCGGGTCGCCGACCAGCCAGCCCCAGCCGCCCGCGTACAACGATCCGCCCGAGGTGTCGCGGGCCACCGCGATCGAGCCGGTGCCGACGACGAGCCCGGCGGCCGGACCGCCGGCCGGCACCGCCGCCTCGAGCAGGAAGGCGTCGTTGACCACCCGGACCGGGACCGCGAGTTCGGCCTCCATCGCGGTGCGCAGTTCGGCGCACTCGGTGTCCGAGTCGCAGCCGTGTGCGCCGATCCCGACCGCGATCGGTGGAGTGCGGGTGAGCGCGCGGATCGACGCGCCGAGTGCGACGGCCTTGCCTCGGCTGTCGAGATTGGTCCAGTCGCCCGCCGGGTGGGTGACGTCTTCGAGCGTGTTGCCCTGCGGGGTGGCGAGGCGCAGCCGGGTCTTGGTTCCGCCCGCGTCGATGCCGACGATGTACTGAGTTTCCACGTGTGCCGGCACTCCCGTGCGTGTGTGTCGTGACGACCGGCCGGGTGTCGGCGCGGTCTTCGAGGAGGTCAGCGGGCGCCGCGGGCCGCGTCGTAGAAGGCGAGGCAGGTGGCGAGGGTCTGCCGGGCGGTGCGGACGGTCGAGCCGGGGGCGACTCCGTCGTTGACGGCGGCGAGCAGCGCGTCGAGGGTGTCGGAGGGGTCCGGGGGCAACGTTTCGACGGTCCACGCGCCGCCCTCCTCGGCCACGCCCAGGCTTGCGGTGGCGGTGGAGTGGAACACGGCGCCGCGCGAGCCGACGATGTGCGCGCGGGTCGACGACGCGCCGGCCGGGGTGATCCAGGTGTCCTCCACGGTGACCACGGCGCCGCTTTCCAGGGTGAGGATGGCGTGTCCGTAGTCCTCGAGAGGCAGTTCACGGTGGACGAGGTTGGCCGTGGTGCCGGTGACTCCGGCGACCGGTGAGCGGAACAGCGCGGTGATCCGGTCGATCTGGTAGACGGCGTGGTCGATCCAGGCGCCGCCGGCGGTGCGTGCGGGGTCCGTCCACCAGCCGGGTTCGCCGGCTCCGGGCCAGGCCGCGGGGAGGGTGCTGTGCATGGCGAAGGTGGCGGCGCGGAGTTCGCCGAGCCGTCCGGAGTCCACGAGGCCGGACAGGCGTCGGGCCAGGGGGGAGGTGTGGCGGGATTCGCTGGGTACGAAGACGACGCCGGCGCGTTCGACCTCCTCGACCACGCGGTCGGCGTCCGCGAGGTTGGTGGCGAGGGGTTTGACGGACACGATGTGTTTGCCGGCGCGGGCCGCGGCCACGACCAGGTCGGGGTTGCGGTCGACGCTGGTGAAGCACGCGATCGCGTCGATCTCGGCGTCGTCGAGGATGAACGCCGGGTCGGTGGAGGTGCGTTCGCAGCCGGTGAGAGCCACGACGTGGGCGATGCGGTCGGGGTCGCGGTCGACGAGGGCGCGCAGTCGTACGCCCGGTTCGGCCGCGGCGCGGCGGGCGAAGGGGATGGCCGCGTACCAGTGGTCGAGACCGATGACGCCGATCCGAAGCGGGGCGGGGGTGGCTGTGGGCATGGTGGTGCTTCCTTCGGGGTTCGGGTGGGACGTGGGCTCAAGGTGTCGCGAGGCGTCGAAGCGAGCGGACGCCGGGCGGGACGGGCGTCGCCGTCAGGAGGCGTAGGGCGGCCGGAACGTCGTGGTCAGGTCCACGAACCGCCGTTCGCGCGCCGACACCGTCACCGCCGTCATGATCTCCAGCGCGTGGCGCGCGTGTTCGGCGGTCAGGACGGGCGTGGCCCCGTCGAGCACGACGTCGGCGAGGTGGCCGACGAGCAGGGCTCGGCCGTAGGTGTGGCGCAGGGTGTCGCGGGCGAGCGGCTCGGTGGGTTGCACCCAGCCGTCCACTCCCGGGGCGATGCCGGCGCGGTACAGCTCCAGGTCGGGGCCGTCGGGGCGGAGCACGCTCAGCACGCCTTGGCGGCCGAAGATCTCCAGCTTGGGACTGCGGGAGGCGTGCACGTTGAAGGTGCCGTCGACCACGGCGTAGGCGGAGTCGCCGAAGTCGAGCATGAACAGGCAGTTGTCCGCGGCGGTCACCGGCATCTCCAGGCCTTCGAAGGGTCCGCCGCGGACGGTGCGCTCGGCGTCGGTGACGCCGGCGAACGCGGCGACCCGCAGGGCCGGTCCCAGGATGCCGGTGATCTGGTGGATGCCGTACACGCCCATGTCGAGCAGTGGGCCGGAGCCCTCGCGGTAGAACCAGCTCGGATCGGACGGCCAGCCGTGCGGGCCGCCGCCGGGTCCGGCGTGTGAGCTGCGTACCCGGGCGAAGGCGACCCGGCCGATGGCGCCGTCGCGCACGAGTGTCGCGGCGCGCGCGTAGGGCTCGTAGAGCAGGTCGGGCGGGGCGCACACCAGGGCCAGGTCCCGTTCGTGGGCCATGGCGATGAGTTCGTCGGCCTCGGCGAGGGTGGCGGCGAGCGGCTTCTCGACGGCGAGGTGTTTGCCCCGGGCGAGGATCAGGCGGGAGGTCTCGGCGTGTACCGGGATCGGCGTGAGGTTGACGACGGCGTCGAGGTCGGTGTCGTCGAGCATCGCCTCCAGCGATCCGTGGGCGGCCGGGACGCCGAAGCGTGTGGCCGTGGCGCGGGCCAGGTCGAGGTCGGGGTCGGCGATCGCGACCACCTCCACCCGCCCCGCGTAGTGATGCGTGTTGGGCAGTACGCCGTAGGGGGCGGTGGCGATGCCGCCGCTGCCGAGGATCCCCACCCGCAGGATGTCGGTCATCCCAACCTCACTTCCATAACCGGAAACTTTCTTTCGGGATAGTAGCCTCCGATCCCGCCACCGCACCAGAGAGTTGTCGTTCCGATCCGGATGAGCCGGCTGAATAGGGCATCCCACCCTCGATCGATAACGAATGAGTCACGACCCACTCGACCTATTTCTTGAAAGAAACTTCCTGATACATTCCTGGCGTCATCAACCCGGGATCAGCTCGGGGTCAACCCGGGAGCCACACCGGATCCACCCGGGAGTCGAGGAGGAGCCATGGCCGTCAAGGGAACCCCGTCGTGGCTCGGCGATCAGAACGCCGCTACGGCCATGCGGCTCCTGCTCGACCACGGGCCGCTGAGCCGCAACGGCGTCGGCGAACTCAGCGGGCTGTCCCGCCCGACCGCCACCCAGATGGTCGGCCGCCTCGCGGACAAGGGCCTGATCGAGGTCGTCGGCGAGGAGTCCATCGGCCGGGGCCCCAGCGCCGCGCTCTACGGCGTGCGCAACGACCTCGCCTACGGGATCGCCGTCAACGTCGACCAGCAGGCCGTACGGTCCGTGCTGGTCGACATCAAGGGCACCGAGTACCCGATCGCCCACGAGGCGGTCGCCGCGCTGCCCGCCGAACGCGGCGCGGCGCGCGACGTGGCCCGCGCCGTACTGGCGGCCGGCCGGTCCGCGGGCGTGGGCCTGTCCGCCATCCGCCACGTCTGCGTGGGCGTACCCAGCAGCGTCGACCCCCGCTCCGACGAACTCAGTTCGGTGCAGGGGTTGCCCGGATGGTCGCGCCGAAGCATCCGGCAACAACTGGAGCAGGCGCTGGGCTGCCGGGTACACGTCGACAACGACGTCAACCTCGCGGCCGTGGCCGAACGCCGCGCCGCCGGCTTCGCCCCCGAGGACACCTTCGCGTTGTTGTGGATCGGATACGGCATCGGCCTCGCGGTCGACGTCGCGGGCACCGTCCTGCGCGGCGCCTCCGGCGGAGCGGGCGAGATCGGCAACCTGCCCGTCCCACGCGGCGTGTTCGACCCGGAGACCGAGGCCGACGACCTCGAAGGGCTCCTCGGTGCCCAGGCCCTCGACCGCATCGGCCGCGAGGCCGGCGCGGGCGGGCACACGTTCGAACAGGTGCTCGCCGGCGAACCGTTGCCCGAACGGGTGCTGGAGACCTACGCCCCCCGGCTGGCACAGAGCGTCATCCCGGTGCTCGGCGTGATCGACCCCAGCCTGGTGATCCTCGGCGGCCCGGTCGGCCGGGCCGGCGGATCCCGACTGGCCGAACTGACCCGACGGGCGATCCGCGATCACACCCGGTGGGACCCCACGGTGCACGTCACCCGGGTCTCGGACGACGCCGTGCTCGGCGGCGCCCGACACACCCTGCACGACCGGGTTCGCGAGACGTTGCTCGCCCGTGCCGTCGGCTCGGACGAGGACGAGAATCGCTCGCACGTCATCGCGGCCAAGCTGCGCGACATCGGCTGATCCCACACCGCCGGCCACACCCGCGCGCGGCCGGCCCCACGACACCGGTCGACCCCACAT
>NZ_JBHZAV010000240.1:0-12495 GCF_042754445.1 Embleya sp. NPDC059213 | reverse complement strand
CCCCTACCTCCCCGGTTTCTGGGGGGGCCTGGTCTTTTTTTTTAAACCCCCCCGGCCCCGGGGCCGGCGCCGTGGGGGGGCCGGCGGCGGGCCGCCGCGGGGGGGGGGCCCCCCCCCCACGACGCGTCGAAGGTCGGGAGGCCGCCGTCATGTCGTCCGGATACCACGCGATTCCGAATCTGATCGGGCTGTACGCCGAGCGCGTCGACGCCGGCGACTACGCGGGCGTGGGCGAGTTGTTCGCGCACGCGGTGATCACCTCCGAGGGCCGGGAACCGGCGGTCGCGGGCGCGGCGGGGGCGCGGGCGATGTTCGAGGCGTGGACCCGCCGCTACCCCGACAACGGCACACCGCACACCCGGCACGTGACCACGAACCTGGTCCTGGACGTGGACGACGAGGCGGGCACCGGGACGTGCCGCAGCTACGTCACGGTCTTCCAGTCCCTGCCCGACTTCCCCCTGCAACCGATCTTCACCGGCCGCTACCACGACACCTTCGAACGGGCCGACGGGAGCTGGCGGTTCACTCGCCGCCACATGATCACCGACTACGTGGGGGACTTGACCCACCACTTGAACCGGGCGCTTTAGGGCGGGCACGGGTGGCGGGCGCCGGTGGGCATGGCGGCCTGCCGGCGCCGAGCGGGCACGGGCGGCGGGCGTGGGCGGGCGGCATCCGCGGTGGCTATTCGAAGGTGACGCCGGCCGGGGGGACGTCGACTCGGCTGTCGTCGTCCAGGATCGGGACGCCGAGGCGTTCGTGGGCGATGCGCTGGGCGGCGAGGGCCTGGGGCAGGCGGGCGTCGTAGCCGCCGCTGAGGAGCGCGGCGGCACGGCGCGGGGTGACCAGGGCGCGGCTCCACGACCAGCCGGTCGCCGGGTCGGGGGCGAGCGGGCCGAGTGCGACGATCCGGGCGGCGCTGCGGGACCTGACGTCGCTGCCGTCCGGATCGGACAGGTAGCCCACGTGGGTGATCTTCCCGAGCACCGCGTTGGCCTCCTCGGCGACCTCGCGCGTCAGCGTCGCCAGTACGTCCGCGTCCTCGGGCTCGGCACCGCCGCCGGGCAGCGCGTACCCGCCGTCCGGGTCACCGACCAGCAGGACCCGGCCCTCGGGGTCGAACAACCACCCCGCCGCCCGGCCGACCGCGGTGCCGGCCGGGATCGGCTCGTCCTCGTGCCACACCCGCTCCTTGGCCGGCCGGTACTCGCGCCCGTCGACCATGTACAGACAGGCCCCCGACGCGTACGCCTCCAACGCCACCGACACCCGCCGCCGGGTCCGCCCGGGAAAGCGCGGCAGCGCCTGGTCGGGGGTGAGCACGTACACCGCGTCCAGTTCGTCGTCCGCCGGGGCCAGCGCCGCGACCTGCTCGTCGGTCAGCGTCGGCCCGTCGAAGAGGAAGTCGAGCACGACCCGCCCGAACGTCCCGGCCGAGGTCGCGGACACCGCGAGCAACCGGCCGACGGTGATGTCCAGACCCAGTTCCTCGCGCACCTCGCGGGCGGCGGCCTCGTGCGGGGCCTCCCCCTCCTCGGCCATCCCGCCGGGCAGATCCAAACCGGGCTTGTAGTTGGGCTCCACCACCACGAGCCCGCCGTGGCGATCGCGCAGCAGCACCGAGGCGCCCACGGGCGCTCCCGGCAGGGTCGCGCAGTAGTCGACCAGTTCCCGCGACACCGATTCGTCGTTGCCGTTCACGCTCATCCGCTCCCCCGTGGCGTCCGCCCGTAGTCGTCGTGCTCCCATCCTGGCCGACCCGTCGGACGCCCGCGCGAAGGCGAATCGCAACCCGTCGGGCCCTTCGCCGGATATCCGAGACGCCGAACCCACCCGAGCGCCCTCGCCGTCATCCATCCACGTCGACTTGCCCTCGGCGCCCTGCTCACCCCATCGGCGGCATCCCCCGCCGTCCACCAGGCTCCACCCGGACGGCCGCCCCCACGCCCCCGGACAACAAAAAACGGCCCCTGACCAAAACCTCTGGTCAGAAGCCGTCTTTCACGGTGTGGCGGGTGTTGGGTTCGAACCAACGTAGGCATACACCGGCAGATTTACAGCGAGACCTAGGGGGCCAGCCTGTAGCACCCTGACCTGCGCCGATCAACGCCGTCCACGAGCACTGACGATGCCGTTCCACAACGGTTCCGCAGGTCCGAAGCACCTACCAAGAAGCTACGGGATGGCACGAAGCTGCTTGAGCGCCTCGATCGGCTCAAGCTCGGCGTCTTTGGCGGGCGCCCACCGGGTAAAGACCGCAGCCGCACCCATGGCCATCTCGGTAGGCAGGCCCGCCGCCGCCAGAGCTGCGGCAACCTCTCTCATCTCCGACTCCCAGCGCCATGCCTTGGCGGCGACGTCGGCGGTGTAGTCCAGGTCGGCGAGGTGGCGCCCGGAGTGTTGCTCGGCGATGTCCAGAAGTTCCGCGCCGACCCCGTACTCATCTGCCATCGCATGAGCCACGGCGGCCAGGGCCCTGCTCGCTTTTTGGTAGCTCGCGAACGACAGCTTCAGGGCGGACGCCTGCCCGATCCCGCCCGGAAGGCGCTTCGCCTGTACTCGGGTGTCGGCGAACAGAGTTGCGACCCGCGTCACGCCCTCCTCCGAGCCTGACAGGTAGAGACGAGGGGACCGAGTCGCGGAAGGCGGGGAACCGACCACGCCCCCGTCGACCACGGTGGCGCCTCCGTCCGCAAGGAGTGCGGCCATGCGTTCCATGCGTTCAGGGCTCACCGCGTTCGCGTCTACGTAGAGCCCGGCGTATCGCCGATCGGCAACCGAGCGGGCCACCGCTTCCGCCGCTCCCGGTGGGCAGAGGGAGATCACACAAGCGCTGCGATCGAGCAGCTCGTCAAGCTCCTCGACAGACTCAAGGTTGAACTTGGTCGCCCGCGCTTCGGTCGCCGCGCTGCGGCCGGCCGCGCACCACAGGACCGTGAGCCCGTTTCCGGTCAGCTCACCGGCCACCGCAGCGCCCATGCTGCCCGGGTGAAGGATTCCGATCGTGGTCACGTGGCTCCTTGAAGCAGGTGAGCGGAGGTGAACCGATCCGGTGTCCTATCGCTCACGGCCCGCCGGATCAGTTCGGCGGTGTCGTCCGGCGACGTGTGGTCGGTCCGCACGATCAGGGACCACAGCACGTTGGGGTGCGCTTTGAGGTCTGCGTGGGTCTCTGTCCACGCCTTCAGTCGAGCGGCGCCGTCGGAATCGCCTCGGTTGGCTGAGCGCTTCGCGGTGACGTCTTCAGAACACCAGAGCAGCACCCGGGTCCAGTGGGCGGGGTACGCCGCAAGTGCAGACAGTGCCTCCACTTGTCCGACGTGGACGACAGGGATCCGCCCATCTGCCGTGAGGCGATCAAGCTCGGGTGCATCCGTCGCGTACTCCGCCTCGTAACGCCGGTTGCCGTGCACGATGAGCCCAGCGCGTCGCAGGTCCGCCAACGTGTCGGGGTCCGTCATGCGGTACCCGGACGAACGGCCCGGCCCGGCCTTCAAGCGCCGGAAGTGCACGAACGACGCGTCCGCTCGGGACAAGGCCGCTGTGACCGTGTCCTTCCCGGATGCAGGGGGGCCGTAGAGAACCACGGCGGACGGGTTCACCACCTGCCACCGCCCATGAGCGCATCGCGGGCCCGATCCGCGAGCGAAACGGCTGCCCCGTGTCGGTTGTCCACCAGGTAGTGCGGGCCGGCGGGCCGCATTTTCGGGTCGACACCGGCAGAGTAGACGTCCCAGTTCTGTAGCTTCCACGCATCCCGAGGTGCGTCCCTGAACTGGACGTACTCGTACATCGAGTCGGGGTCACATTCAACCCAGATAATAAGCGGCGTAACGCGCTTTGATCGGCACTTGTTGAAGACTCGCCGCATCCAATCCGGATCCGAGAATTGCGCCACGAATGGCGCATCCAGAATTACCGATATTCCGCAATCCAGGTTGTCCCAAGCAGATTCCATGAGGCAGCGGTACTCATGGGGCTTGACTCGCTCGGCATAGAGGCTCGAATGCCTGTCGTACGGATCGGCACCAAGGGCCGTTAGCAACTGCTCGACCATCGGCCGCGTAAGCGAATCCTTGTCGAGAATCGACCAACCCGTGAGCGTGCCGAGAAATCTTGCCAACTCCGATTTCCCCGACCCGGCGTAACCGCCAACCATGGTCAGGGTGGTGCCGGGAGAACTCTCCTGTGTCGCAAGCCCCCTTCGGCGCTGCCACGCCCCGAGCACATGGCCTCTCAGTTCGGACGCAGACGCTTCGGGCACACCAGCCTTGACCATGCTCAGCGCCGACTCGATCGCCCGTTCGTCAGAATCCGTGGGCGGCATTTCTAGCCGCAGGTCCGGCATCGGTGCTTCCTCCATCGGCAATGGATTCCTGAACCCGAGCTGAGGTTCAGTCGCCTTGTAGAGGAGGCAGTAGGCGCGCCGATAATGCGGACCCGGGTACGAGCGGCCCGTCTCATGAGCCGAGAGAGTTTGGAAGTTGGCTGCCAAATTCCAGCGATTCCGCTCGGAGATGTCGCGTATTTCCTGTCCGACATCTTCCTGAGTGAGACCCAATGCTTCTCGCGCTTTGCGTAGGCTTTCGGAATTCCAACCCTCTCGACCCCGAGTCACTGCCCCTCCTAGGCTTCAGTCAGCCCGATCATAAGCAGCATGATCGGCCGATGGAGATCGCGCAGCTAACCGTGTAGCTACTCGTTGAAAGCTCGTTTAGTCCGCTTGATTAGCTATGAGTGATGGAGAGTTGCCGTAAGTAGCGCTTGTATTGGGGGCGTCAGCAGACAACGAATCAAGGAGACCCGATGTGTGGCAACTGCGGTAGCAGCCTCCCCCCGGTCACGACGAACAGCGGACGGACGTGCCAGGGATGCGGAGCTTCCCGGCGGTAGAGGTCAGGAAGCCGAGTCTTCAAGGACGGCGACCCGCGCCGTCAGGATGCCGACCTGCTCTTGCAACTGCGCGACCTGGGCAGCCAACACGGCCACATCCACCGGCACACGAACCGCCCCCGGAACGACATCCGGTCGAACAAATACACCCTTGCCCTGCCGGCCCACGATCAGGTTCTCGTTGCGCAGGATCGCAAGCGCGTTCTTGATCACGGTGTTGCTCACCTCAAACTCGGCCTGGAGTTTGGCGAGCGACGGTAGCTGGTCGTCCGGCCCGTACGTTCCGTCGGCGATCCGAGCGCTCAGCTTCGCAGCAATCTGTCGGTAGGCGGCTTCGTCGCTTCCGGACACGTCAGTCCCCCTCGTAGGCACCTGTAGCTCCAAGTCCACCACATCTCCCAAAGAATCTTCAGCGAACTACTTGACGCTCTAAGTGCTCAAAGAGCACTCTTTGAGAACGGACGCAAGACCGGCTCTGTTCCAGATCAACTCGCCGGATGCGCCACAGATTCACGCACGTCAGATCCATGCGACCTGCCAGGGAAGGCGGCTTCGGCCGTGCGCCCGTAAGCGCCGGGACAGCTCGTTCCTTGAGAACTCAACAGTGTGACGAAAGTGATCGAAACGAGTGCTTTTGGTCCTCGGTGCGCGGCATGACACGCGCGTCGGGGGTCATGACCACTCGTCTCCGAAGACGGGGCACACCGATGTGTGCCGGGGCGACCGCTGATCCTTGCCGGGAAGCGGTCGCCCCGTGGGTCGTTCCTCCGATGCAAGGAGTACGACCGTGAGAAGCATTGTCGCTGGTCGCTACGCGGCCACGATCGCCGAGTTCGCCGAGTTGGCGCTCGGCGTCGACTGGGCGTTGTTCGACGGGGAGCCCGGGGAGAGCGAGCAGGAGCGCGCGGCGCGGTTGGACGCGGCGCGGGACATCCTCTCGGATCTGTGGGCCACCGATCGCGAACTCGCCCGGCACGTCGAGGACATGTTCGCGTCGCTGTGGGCGGTGGATTCGGGCACTGCGGTGTGCGCCGCCCTCCTGCTCGACTCGGCCGCCGGCCGGGCCCGCGAGACCTTCGACGGGTTCGAGGAGGTGCGGGCGGCATGACGTGCAAGGCGTTGATGTCGTTTCGTGAGGGGCGTTGGCGGGTGTTCGTGGCGGTGCCGGGACGGGTGTCCCTGTGGCCGGAGCACCGATTCCCCCGGGGTGCGCTGGTGCCGACCATCGCGGAGCGTTCACGGGCGGTGAACGCGCTCGGGTTCGTGTTCACGAACGGGGCCGAGTGGGAGTGGACCGAGGACGCCGAGGTGCCCGGTGACGACGCGTCGCGGGTGCGATTGATTGCTGCGATCCGGGTCCGTCCGGCGGACGGGGGCGGCCGATGAACACCGCTCAAGTGCGTTCGGCGGAGCAGGCGTTGAGCGTGGGGACGTGGGCGATCGTCGCCGGGGCGATGCTCTATTCGGTGCTGACGGTCACCCCGTTGGCCGCCGCGCACACCCCGCCCGAGTGGGCGTGGACCGCGCCGATCCTGCCGTTGGTGGTCGATGCCGCCGTGGTGATCGTGGTGCGCCTGGACGCCACCTTGGCCCGGTTGGGCGAGGGTGGCGGCGCGTGGCCGATCGTGCTCCGGTGGATGACGGGCGCGATGACCCTCGCCCTGAACGTCGCCGAGAGCGCGTTGCGCAAGGACATGGTGGGGGCTGCGGTTCACGCGGTCGCGCCGCTGCTGCTGATCGTCACCGCCGAGACGGGACTCGCCTACCGGCGCGCGATCACGGCGGCGCAGGTCGCGCTGAACGAGCGTGAACGCGCCGAGTGCGAGCGGCGCGAACGGGCCGAGTTCGAGCGTCGCGAGACAGCCGAGCGGACCCGACGTGAGGAGCGCGAGTACGAGGCACGGGTGGCTCGTGAACAGCGTGAGCACGACGCGGCGATAGAGCGTGAACGCGCCGGGATCGCCGAGCGCGCGCGTCGCGAGGAACGCGACGCGGAGCGGGCCCGGGAGCGGGCCGAGACGGCCGAGCGTGAGCGGCGTGAACGCGAGGATGAACAGCGGCGCGCCGAGCATGAACACCGTGAACGGCAGGCCGCCGAGCGTGAACGGCGTGAGCGGTTGGAGCTGTTGTCGGCCGATCCGGCCGAGGGCAAGTTGCCCGAGGACCGCGCCCGCGCGCTGGTGCGGGCCGCGTTCGAGGAAGGTCACCCGGTGCGGGCCGCCGCCGAGTTGTGCGGCTGGTCTGTCGGTTGGGTCTCCACGCGCTATCAGGAGTTGCGGGAAGGGCCGGCCGCCGGGCGGTTGAGTCTGGTGGAGGGTACGCGGTGACCCGGCCGCCGATCGTCGGCGGTGCCCTGTGGGACGCGGTCCTGGCACGTGAGGCCGGCACCTGCGGGTGCGCTGGGGAGTGCGGCAAGCGCCACAGGGAGAGCGGCGGCCGGTGCGACCGGCACGACGCACTGATCGTGGCGCCGCGTGATCTCGCGACGCCGCTCGCGGTCGCGGTCGGCCTGGACCCGGCGGAGCTGACGACCTGGTGTCAGCGCTGCCACCTCCCGGCGGCGACCGCGGCACGCAAGGCCGCGAGCGTGCTTCGAGCGGCCGATTCCGAGACCGAAGCACTGTTCTGAGCCCTGACCGGTTCCCCTCGCACCCGACCCGCACAACGGCGGCCGGGTGCGGGGCAAGCGGGGTCAACCCTGCTCGAACGAACTGCTCACCACCCACACAGCGATGACGAGGGAGGGCCTGATGGCCCAGCAGCAGCAACAGCAGCGTCGGCGCAAGGGGTCGGCTCAGGAGATCCTGGGCGACCCGGAGTTCATGACGAACAAGAGCATCCGCGACTACTGCAACGCGGGCAGGTTGTTCTGCCGGGACGGCTCGTTGGAGATCGCGATGGCCGCCGAGGAGTTGCAGGCGGTGCTGTCGCAGATCCACCCGGTCGACGCGCGGATGGCGGGGCGGGCCGGTAGTCGGCGGGCGAAGGACGTGGCGCGGCACCTGACGATCGCCGCGAACGCGTTGCGGTACGCGGCCGGGTCGATGGCGAAGGCGTACGCCTCGTTCCAGAAGAACTACGCCCCGGAGTTGCAGGCCGCCGGGGTCAAGCAGAAGGCCAAGCCGACGTTCAAGTTCGAGGCGTGAGGAGAGGGATCGTGGCGAGGAAGTCGAGGCGTTCGCGGGCGGCGGTGGTGGCCGGTGCCCCGGTCGATCAGGCCGCCAAGCATTTGACGAGCAAGGCGAGTCCGCTGCTGCCGCCGTGGATCGTGACGGCCGGGCTGGTGGTGCCCGGGGCGATCGGGCACGCGACGCTCGCGGCGGACCCGGCGGCGACCGCGATCATCGGTGCGGCCGGGGTGGGGGTGACGGTGGCGGCGTGGTCGGAGGCGTCCAAGCGGTCGCCGCGGCTGCGGACGATGGCCACGGTGTCCGCCGGTGCGGCGTCCGTGTACCTGACGGCGGCCACGGTTGCCGGGCCGTTCGCGGAGAAAGTCGCCCTGCTTCACGTGGTCGGCGGCGCGGGGCTGTCGTTGTGGTGGAACTTTCGCCACGGGTTGCGCAACAGCGCGTCCGAGGGCGGCGCGGACGGCCTGCTGGGCATGGTCGGGTTGGCCCGTGCGCAGGTCGTCAAGGGCGAGGTGGTCGGCGGGGCGGTCCACGCGGACCTTCAGCTTCCGCCGGGGGAGTTGACGCCGAAGGACGTGCAGGATCGGATCGTGGAGTTGGCCGGTGCGATGCGCACCAACCCGGCGGCGATCCGGGTCGTCCCGGACCGGGACGACTACTCGAAGGTGTCGTTGTCGGTGACGCCGACCGATCAGCTCCGCAAGGCGATCCCCTACCCGGGGCCGCAGTTGCCCGGGCAGTCGATCGCGCGGCCGATCCGGTTCGGCGTCTACCAGGACGGCCGCCCCATGCAGATGTGGTTGCCGGGCAGCGACGACCGCGACGAGCCGCGCCCGTTGTCGCACATGGCCGAGACGGGCATGACGGGCGCGGGCAAGTCCGAGTCGATGGTGATCGTCCTGGCCGAGATCATGACCCGGTCGGATGTGGTCGCGTGGGTGGGCGACCCGTCCAAGGGTCGTCAGACGCTCGGCGACATCCGGCACGGGCTCGACTGGTGCGAGACCACCCCGGCCGGGGTCGGGGCGATGCTGGACGTGCTGGTGACCGTGGTCAAGAAGCGCGCCGACCTGCTCGGTCGTCTCGGCTACAAGCAGTGGGTGCCCGACTGCTGGACCAGGCACGGGATCCCGCTGCTGTTCGTGCACTTCGAGGAGTCCAGCGACGAGGCGGTCGCCGACCACCCGAACCTGGTGACTGCGGCCAAGCAGGCCCGCAGCGCGGGCGCGGTCCTGTCGGTGTCGTTGCAGCGCGCGTCGTACGCGGGCATCTCCACCGAGGTCCGCTCGCAGTTCGGCACCGCGTTCATCTTCGGCGCGAAGGACGACGAGGACGCGGCGTTCATGATGGACGACCGCGCGAAAGAGGCCGGGGCCTCCCCCGAGGTGTGGGGCAACACCCAACCCGGCTGCCTCTACCTCCAGGCACCCGGCGTACCGGTCGAGCGCTGGGCGGTGCCGGGCCGCGTCTTCCGGCTGCCCGAGGCCGACGACCTTCGGCGCATCGTGGCCGCCTACGCGTCGGTACGCCCACAGGGTGTGGACGAGGTCACCGCGACCGCAGCCGGACCCCGGTACGCGGCGTACAAGGCGTCCGCCGCCAAGCACGCCGCAGGCGAGACACCGCGCGGGCAGGGCCCGTTGCGGGCCGCACTCGCCGAGCGGCCGAAGACGCCCGCGAACCCCCGGGAGGCGGAAACCGTGGACACCGAACCGCTCGATGCCGCCGCCGAGTCGAACGACGACGAACGCCCGTACGTGGTCCACCACGAGAGCGACCTGGACGACGAGGCCGACCCCGATTCGGACCTGGAGGAACCCGGCGCCGTCATGCAGGTGTCCGAGCCGGAGTTCGCCACCCGCGACCGCGACCCGGAGCAGGCCCTCGCCGAGATGCTGCTCATCCTCGAAGAACTGCGCGACGACGGAGCGGCGACCTGCTCGCCGAAGGACTTCCCCGCGACCCGCGTCGGCCGCTCCCGGAGCTGGATCTCGCGGTCCCTGCGCGATCTCGCCGACAGCGGCCGGGAGGTCGCCGAGAACCCCGGCGGCAGGATCGGGAGTTGGCTGATCGTGCCCCGCGACGACGCCTACGAGGACTACGCGGCGTAACAGCAATCCGGGTGTGCGCACGCGTGCGGACCGCGTGTGCACACCGGTAACCCTCGCGCCCACGCGCGCGCGTTGACCTGCACTTTCGGCCGTGCGCACACCCGCACGCGTGCGCACACCCACGCCCGCACACCATCACGCACCGTAATCATTCGAGGGGGCATTCATGACGCAAGACCCCACCACCGGCATCCCGGATCCGGTCCTGGATCCGAACGTGGTCGCAGCCCTGCACCGCCGGATCGCCGACACGATCGGAAACCTGCGCGCCGCCGACCAGAAGGCCGGCGTCCTGCTCGCCGGGGTCGGCATCGTCGCCGCCTCCACGGGCGGCATCCACCTGCGCCCGGCCGCCGTCGTCGCGGCGCTGACGCTCGGCTCCGCCGCCGTGCTCCTCGCGCTCGTACTCGCTCCGCGCGGCTCCCTGTCCGTTCGCGCCCGACGCGACGCCGACATGGGTGACGTCCTGCTCGCCGTGGGAGAGCAGGAGCAACCCCGGGCCCTCGCCCGTGAGTTGACCGTGCTGTCGGAGATCGCCACCCGCAAATACCGGCTGATCCGCGCGGCCCTGTTCCAACTCGGCCTGACCGCAGCCCTGTTCGTCATCGCGCACGTCGTCGGCTGACGTCCTGCCCCCACGATCCGCCCGCCCCTCGCGGGGGCGGGCCGGTCGCGGGCGCACGAACCCGCCCGACCGAATCCCTCCATGGAGGACCCCATGCGCACCACGCTCGCGCTCGTCGGCAAGGCCCTCGCCGTCACGGCGACCGCCGCCGCGCTCACCCTCGCCACCCCGATCGCCGCCCACGCCGACACCATCAGCAAGACCCCGAACCCGGCGGGCACGGCGGGCACCGCCGTCACCGTCGGCAGCGGCATCGTCGTGGCGATCCTCGCCCTCATGCTCGCCCACCGCAAAGGCGTGCTCTTCCTCGCCACCGTCGCCTTCGTCGGCGGCGTGATGCTCTCCGACACCCAGATCGCCGCATCCCTCGCCCCGGTCGCCGACCGCGCCGTCCACGCCGGAGTCGACGCCCTCACCGGCGCCGTCGCCTGACCGACCGCCCCCCATGGCCCCGGACCACGCGTCCGAGGTCGTGGAGGACGGCCGATCGGCCGCTCCCCACCCGCCGAACCGTCTCCGGGGCGACCATCTTTCCTGCAAGTCCGGCGGTCGCCCCGGCTCCCTCACACACGAGCGATCAGGAGAACACCAGCATGGACCAACGCACCATCCATCCGCCCCCCTTCTCCGGGAACGGCCCGCGCGTCGGGTCGTTGTGCACGGGCTACGGCGGCCTGGACGACGCCGTGCGCGCCGTGCTCGGCGGCGAGACCGTGTGGCACGCGGACAACGACCCCGGGGCGAGCGCGATCCTGGCCCACCACTGGCCCACCGTCCCCAACCTCGGGGACATCACCGCCGTCGACTGGGCCGCGGTCGAGCCGGTCGACGTCGTCACCGGCGGGTACCCCTGCCAGCCGTTCAGCGTCGCCGGCCGACGAAAGGGCACCGCCGATGTCCGTCACATCTGGCCCCACATCGCCACCGCCCTCGGCGTACTACGACCCCGACTCGCGGTCTTTGAGAACGTCTCAAACCACCTTCGACTTGGGTTTGCCGACGTCCTCGCCGACCTTGCCCGCCTCGGGTTCGATGCGCGCTGGTGCCGTGTACGCGCATCGGAGGTCGGCGCTCCCCACCGACGCGAACGACTCTTCGTCATCGCCTGGCCTGCCGACCCCGCGCGCGAGGGACAGCCGCGGCAGGGGCTTCGAGGACGGCCTACCGAACGTCGTGCAGACACTGCCGACACCACGCGCCTCGGACGCGAACGGGGCGGGTTCGCACGGGGACGGCGGCCCGGACCTGCGGACGGCGGTCTCACTCCTGCCGACGCCGAACACCCGGGACGTACACGGCTCGCAGCCCCCGCAGGAGCGCAGGGACAAGGGCCGGTCGGTGAACCTGCGGGACGTGGCGCCGACGATCAATGGGGCCACTACGCCCCGGCGATTGAGAAGTGGGAGCGCCACCTTGGCCGCCCCGCGCCCGGGCCAACTGACGATCTCGGACGCCTGAATCCCGTCGCCGTCGAGTGGCTGATGGGCCTCCCGGCGGGCCACGTCACCGGTGTCCCCGGCCTGTCTCGCACCGCGCAGCTCCACGCGCTCGGCAACGGCGTCGTCCCCGCCCAGGCCGCCGCCGCGCTCCGCCTCCTGCTCGCGGATCGGCACGCGGGCGACGGCACGGCCCTGGGGGTGGCGGCATGAGCGCGCACCTGCGGACCGCCCTCGCACTGGCCGACATCGGGGTACCGGTGCTCCCGCTGCGGGCGGGGAAGGTCCCGTTCGGGAAC
>NZ_JBHZAV010000239.1:0-12652 GCF_042754445.1 Embleya sp. NPDC059213 | reverse complement strand
CCCCGTACGGGTAGCCGTGTTCCCCGGGCGCGGGGGGGCCCTGCACTGGGTGGGTCCCGCCGGCCCTCGGACCGCGCGCGGCTCCCATCCCTTCGCCCGCTTCGTGTTGGTGCGCCTGTCCGTCGGACTGCTGCTGTGCCTGGGCATCACCATCCTGGCCTTCGTGCTCACCCACTCCGTGCCCGGTGACCCGGTCGCCGCCAACCTCGGCGACCGCGCCCAGAACGACCCGGCCGCGGTCGCCGCGTTCAAGAAGAAGAACGGACTCGACGAGTCCCTGCCCTCGCAGTACGGCACCTACCTGAACAACCTGCTGCACGGCGACATGGGCACCTCCCAGCAGACCCACCGACCGGTCTGGGACGACCTCGCCGACCGGGTCCCGGCCAGCCTCGAACTGGCCCTGGTGGCCATCGTGTTGGCACTGGTGATCGGCGTCGGACTGGGCATCGTGGCGGCGGTCACCCGCAACCGCTGGCCGGACCGGATCATTCGCGTGGTCAGCCTCGCGGGCGTGTCCATGCCGGTGTTCTGGCTCGCCCAGGTCGCCTTCTACCTCTTCTCCTTCAAACTCGGCTGGATCCAGGCCGGTGGACGACTGTCACCCGGCGCGATCCCACCCCAGGACATCACCGGCCTGTACACGCTCGACTCGCTGCTCACCGGCGATCTCGGCACCTTCGGCGAGGCATTCTCCCGCCTGGTCCTGCCCGCGTGTGTGCTGGCCGCGTTCAACATCGGCGTGCTCACCCGCTTCACCCGCGCCGCCGTCCTGGAAGCCCTCGGCAACGACTACGTGCGTGCCGCGCGAGCCAAGGGCCTGCCCGAGTTCACCGTGGTCCGTCGGCACGTGCTGCGACCCGCACTCACCTCGATCCTGACCGTCGCCGGGCTCACCTTCGGTGGCATGCTCGCCGGCACCGTCCTGGTCGAGAACGTGCTGTCCTGGCCGGGCCTGGGCCAGTACGCGTACAAGAGCGCACTGAACCTGGACCTGCCGTCCATCATGGGCGTCTGCCTGTTCGTCGCGGTCGTGTACGTCGTGATCAACCTCCTCGTGGACCTGCTCTACGGGGTCATCGACCCGAGGATTCGCCTCTCGTGAACGCCACGCGCCTCTTCCTCGGCGATCGGCTCGGAGCCGACCGCACCGGCACGGACGACCCGGCCCCGCGGCGCAAGCGCCGTCCCGGCAAGTCGCCGTGGCGCAGCCCCCTGGCCATCACCGGCATCGTGATCATCGGCGTCTTCCTGATCGCCGCGGTCCTCGCGTCGGTGATCTCGCCGGAGGATCCGCTCGCCCAGAAATGGCCGAAGTACCAGTCGCCGTCCGGCGAACACTGGTTCGGTACCGACCAACTCGGTCGCGACATCCTCTCCCGGGTCATCCACGGCACCCGCATCTCGCTCCCGCTCGCCCTGCTGCTGGTCGTGCTCGCCATGGTCATCGGCACCGTGCTGGGCGCGGTCGCCGGCTACTTCGGCGGCTGGATCGACATGGTCGTGATGCGCTGCGCCGACCTGGTGCTCGCCTTCCCGGCGATCATCCTGGCGATGGCCGTGGTGGCGGCACTGGGCCCGAACCTGACCAACGCCGTGCTGGCGGTGGTGATCGTCAGTTGGCCCACCTACGCCCGCGTGGTGCGCGGACTGGTGCTGACGCTGCGCCAGTCCGACTTCGTCCAGGCCGATCGGCTGCTCGGCGCCTCCGGGTGGCGGGTGCTGGCCGTGGACCTGCGGCCCAACCTGGCCGGCCCGGTGGCCGTGCTGGCCGCGCTCGACCTGGGCAACGCCGTACTGCTGCTGTCCGGACTGTCCTTCCTGGGCCTGGGCGCACAACCGCCCGCGGCCGAGTGGGGTGCGATGGTCAACGCGGGCTCGGCGAACTTCGACGCGTGGTGGGTCGCGGTCTTCCCCGGCGCGGCCATCCTGCTCTCGGTGCTCGCCTTCAACTTCCTGGGCGACACCCTGCGCGACGCGCTCGACCCGCGTACGGCACGGGCGATCCGAAAGTGACGGACATGAACGACACCCCGACCCCGCCGGTGGTCGACGCCGAGGAGCCGCTGCTGGCGATCCGCGACCTCGTCGTCGAACTGCCCGGACCCGACGGCGAACCGCTGCGCGCCATCGACGGCGTCGACCTGACCGTGGGCCGCGGCGAGATCGTCGGCCTGGCCGGCGAGAGCGGCTCCGGCAAGACGATGACCGCACTCGCGCTGCTCGGGCTGCTGCCCCAGGGCGGCAGCGCGCGCGGGCAGATGCTCGTCGAAGGCCAGGACGTGCTGACCATGACCCCGCGTCAGGTCCGCGACCTGCGCGGCAATCGGGTCGCGATGGTCTTCCAGGACCCGATGACCTCGCTGCACCCGATGCTGAGCATCGGCAAACAGCTCACCGAACACTTGCGCCACCACAAGAAGTTGGACAAGCGCGCGGCCAACGCCCGGGCGGTGGAACTGCTCGCCACGGTGCGCATCCCCGACCCCGAGCGGGCGCTGCGCCGCTACCCGCACCAATTCTCCGGCGGCATGCGTCAACGCATCGCCATCGCCATCGCGTTGGCCTGCGACCCGGCGCTGTTGCTCGCCGACGAGCCCACCACCGCGCTGGACGTCACCGTGCAGGCCGGCATCCTGCGCCTGCTGGACCGACTGCGCCGGGAGAACGGCCTGTCGGTGCTGATCATCACGCACGACCTGGGGGTGATGTCCGCGCTCGCGGACCGGGTGAGCGTGATGTACGCGGGCCGGATCGTGGAGAGCGGGCCGCGCGCGGACGTGCTGCGCGAACCCCGCCACCCCTACACCCGCGGCCTGCTCGACGCGCTGCCGCACCCCGACGGGGGCACCGCGGCGCTGGTGCCGATCGTGGGCACGCCGCCCAAGCTGGGCCAGGCGCCCGCCGGTTGCGCGTTCCACCCGCGCTGCCCGCACGCGCAGCCGAGTTGCCGGGAGGAGCGCCCGCGCCTGCTGGCGCTGACGCCCACCCACACCGGGGCCTGTCCGATCGATCCGCTCGCCGTCGCCGCTTCGAAGGTGGATAGCCGATGACCCTGTCCTCCCTCACCTCCACCGTCGCCGTCACCGCGAAGGACCCCGGGTTGCGGCTGCGCGACCTGTCCGTGGCGTACCGCACGCCGGGTCGGCCCACCGTGCGCGCCGTGGCCGGCGTGGATCTGACCGTGGCGCCCGGCCAAGTGGTCGGCCTGGTCGGCGAGTCCGGGTGCGGCAAGTCGACCCTGGGCAAGGCCGCGGTCGGACTGCTCAAGCCGGCCGCCGGCACGGTCGAGTTCGACGGACACCCGGTCGTCCCGCTCGGGCTGCGCTCGCGGCCGGTGACCCAACGCGGCCTCCAGATGGTCTTCCAGGATCCGTACGCGTCGCTGAACCCGCGCCGCCGGGTCGGCGAACAGATCTCCGACGCCGTGGTCCTGGCCGGCGGCACCCGCGAACGCGGCCGCGGCGTGGCCCGCGAACTGCTCGAACGGGTGGGCCTGCCCGCCGAGTTCGTCGATCGTTTCCCGCACGAGTTCTCCGGCGGCCAGCGCCAACGCATCGCCATCGCCCGGGTGCTCGCCGCCGAGCCCACCTGCATCGTCGCGGACGAGCCGATCGCCGCGCTGGACGCCTCGGCGCAGGCGTCGGTGGCCAACCTGCTGCTCGAACTGGCCCGCGAGCGCAACGTGGGCCTGCTGTTCATCTCGCACGACCTGTCCATCGTGCGACAGATCGCCGACACCGTGGCGGTGATGTACCTGGGCACCGTGGTGGAGAGCGGCCCCACCGACCAGGTCTGGGCCGAGCCGCGCCACCCGTACAGCAGGGCGCTGATCGCGGCGGTGCCGCGCGCCGACGGCAGCGGCGAGTTGCCCGTCGACCTGCCCGGCGACGTGCCGGACCCGGCCTTCCCGCCCGCCGGTTGCCGCTTCCACCCCCGGTGCCCGATCGCCGTCGACGCGTGCGCGCTCGACGAACCCGCACTGGTCGAGTTCCTTCCGCGCCGGCGCGCCGCGTGCACCGTGCTCGCGCCGACCCTCACGAAAGTCGGGTGACCGCACTCATGTGGCTGACCAACTGTCATGTCGTCGACGTCGTCACGGGTGAACTGCTGCGCGACCGCAGTGTGCGGGTCGAGGGTTCGACCATCGCCGAGGTGCGCGGCGCGTTGCCGCCCAACGCTGACGCGCACGATCTGGGCGGCCGATACCTGCTGCCGGGGCTGATCTCCTGCCACTCGCACCTGTCGGTGGTCTTTCCCTTCTCCGACACGCGTGAGGACGAATCGCCGGGCCTGACCGCGTTCCGCGCCGCCCAACGCGCGCACGACGCGCTGCGGGCCGGCATCACCACGCTGCGCTGCGTGCACGAGCAGAACCAGATCGACCTGGTGCTGCGTGACGCGCAAAAGCGCGGCTGGATCCAGGCCCCGCGGATCTTCGGCGCCGGCCGCGCGCTGTCCACCCCGCACGGACACGGCGAGGGCGCGGACTGCTCCTACGCGAGCGGCCCGGACGGCTTCTACCGCGCCGCGCTGGGCGAACTGGCCGCCGGCGCCGACCACCTGAAGATCTTCATCAACTCCGGCCTGGCCCGCGAGGGCGAGGACTTCGAGCACGCGGAGATGACCGACGAGGAGATCGCCGCCACGGTCAAGGCCGCCCACGAACACGACGCGTACGTGGTCGCGCACTCCGGCGAGTCCGCCGCGATCCGGGCCGCGCTGGCCCAGGGCGTGCGCTCGTTCGAACACGCGTATGCGCTCGACGAGGACACCGCGCGCCTGCTCGCCGACCGACGCGCGTTCGTGACCCCCACGCTGTGCGTGACCAACTCGCTCGGCTGGATGCGGGAGAACCGCTTCGAGGAGGCGTCGATCGCCAACGCGCAGAACGCGATCGAACCGCACCAGGAGAGCTTCCGGCGGGCGGTCGCCGCCGGCGTGCAACTGGTCAACGGCACCGACATCCCGCCCGCCGACCTGGTCGAGGGCGTGCCCGCGGCGGTGTACGAGATGTATCTGATGGCCCGCGGCGGCCTGGACAACCTGCGCGTGCTCCAGTCGGTATCGACCACCGCGGCCCGCCTGGTGCAGGCCGAGGACCGGCTGGGACAGGTCGCACCCGGGTTCACCGCCGACCTGATCGCGGTCGACGGCGACCCGCTGCACGACATCTCGGCGCTGGGCCGCCTGTCGTTCGTCATGCAGGGGGGCCGGATCGTCCGCGAGGACCTGGCCGCCTGAACCGTTCGCGGCCGCATCCCGGCGGGTGCACCTCGCCGGCCCCCGCCCGGGAGTCGCCGCGCCCCGACCCACCCCCGACGTAAGGACCTTCGTGCCATGACCGACGCCGCCGCACGCGACACCCACCGACCCGCCGGGTCGGCCGAGGACCGCGCCGCCGTCTGGAGCGCCCTGCTCGACATCTACGCCGGCTTCACGGCCGGCGACCGCGCGCGCATCGACAGCCGCATCCACCCCGAGGCCACCATCTGGGACTCGGCCGCGCCGGAACTCCTGTTCGGCCGGGCCGACCTGGACCGGATCCGCGCGGCCCGACCGGTGGGCCCGGACGCGCCGGTGGTCACCGGGATCCACGCGAGCGACGAGGTGATCGACGTCTGGGACGACACCGCGCTGGCCCGCTACACGCTGCGGGTCGACTTCGCCCCGGGCGCCGACGGCTCGACCCCGGCCTCCGAACACATCCGCAACACGGCGGTGGCCCGCCGCTTCGCGCAGGGCTGGCTGGTGGTGCACAACCACGAGGACCTGCTGGCGTGATCGGTGCGGCGCCGGGGTCGCGCCGGGCCCGGTCCGGGACGGGGCGCCGATGCCGAAGTGCCGTCGGGAGCCGATCGGGTGCCCGGACGCCCGCTCGCCGGACCCCGCGCGCGGAACCGCGCCCGTGTCCGGACGCGGGGGAGTGCGCTCCGCCACGCGAAGGAGCGACCGGAACCGACACCGCAGGTGGGGAGGGTGTCGGCCGGCCGCGTCCGACCGGCGCAACGCCCCGGCGGTCGGCTCACGCCCGGTCGGCGGCGGCGATCAGCGCGGGCAGCAGGCCCGGGAAGGATTCGTCGAACTCCTCGCGGCGCAGCGCGTTCATCCGGGAGGTGCCCACGTAGTACTGGCGGATGAGGCCGGCCTCGCGCAGCACGTGGAAGTGGTGGGTGGCGGTGGATTTGCTGACGGGCAGCTCGATCGTGCCGCAGCTCAACGCCTTTGACGCGGCGTAGAGCTCGCCGACGATCAGTCGGCGCACCGGGTCGACGAGGGCTTCGAGGACCTGTTGCAGGCCGATCGTGTCGATGTCCGGGTGGGGTGGGACGCGTTCGCGTCCGCCGTGCTGGGTGCTCGCCATCGATCTGATACCTCCTGGCCGAATGGTACGACACTCATCAAAGTGCGATGACCATCGAAGTTTGACACTCACCGAACTTTTCGCTTGGGTGAGGCACGTCGACACGCTCCCGTGTCGGCGGCGCCCGGAAGGAACGATGCGTGATGGTCAGGACAGTGCGCTTCCACGAACTCGGCGGGCCGGACGTGCTGCGCCTGGAGGACGCCGAACTCGGCGTACCCGGTCCCGGCGAACTGGCGATCCGGGTGGACGCGATCGGCATCAACCGGGCCGAGGCGCTGTTCCGCAGCGGCAACTACATCCAGGACGTCCGGGAGTTCCCCGCCCGGCTCGGCCTGGAGGCCGCCGGCGTGGTCGAGGCGGTCGGTGCCGGGGTCGCCGGGTTCGAGGTCGGCCGGCCGATCAGCGTGGTGCCCGCGTTCTCGATGAACGACTACGGCGTCTACGCCGAACGCGCGATCGTGCCCGCGTCGGCCGTGCTGCACCGGCCCGACTCGCTGGACGCGGTCGCCGGTGCGGCGGTGTGGATGCCGTACCTGACCGCCTACGGCGCGCTGGTCGAGATCGGCGGGCTGGGCGCCGGCGACACCGTCGTGCTGACCGCCGCCTCCAGCAGCGTGGGCCTGGCCGCGATCCGCACGGCGCTCCGGGTCGGCGCGGTGCCGATCGCCACCACCCGCACCCGGGCCAAGGCGGACCGGCTGCGTGCGGCCGGCGCCGCCGAGGTGATCGTCACCGATGAGGAGGACGTCGTGGAGCGGGTGCGTGCCTTCACCGGAGGCCGCGGCGCCGAATTCGTGTTCGACGCCGTCGCCGGCTCCGGCGTGGTGGACCTGGCCCGGGTGGTCGCCCCCGGCGGCACGCTGCTGATCTACGGCGCGCTGAGCGGCGAGGCGACCCCCTATCCGGGAATCGACCTGGGCATGCCCGCGCTGAACATGCGCAGCCATACCGCCTTGGAGACCACCACCGACCCGGAACGGCTGCGCCGGGCCGAGGCGTTCGTCGCCTCCGGGCTGCGTACCGGTGCCTTTGCGCCGACCGTGGACCGCACCTTCGATCTGGAGCGCATCGTCGACGCACACCGCTACCTGGAGGCGGGCGCCCAGGTCGGCAAGATCGTGGTCACCGTCGAGCACTGAGGCCGGGTGGGCTCAGGACCCCGCGAGCGGGCGGCGCGGCGAGGAGCCGGGGCCGCCGGGTGTGGATCCGCGCAACACGACGTCGGGGGCGTGGCCCAGGGTGAGGGCCATCCGGACGTCGTCGAAGCGTTCGTTGTCGACCTCGATGACGTTGGGCAACCGGCCCCACACGGTGAAGCCGAGCCGCTCGTAGAGCTCGATGGCGCCGTGGTTGTTGCCCCGCACGCCCAGGGTGAGGGTCTCGATGCCGGCTCGGTGGGCGCTGTCGATCAGGGCCGTCATCAGCAGGCGACCCAGGCCCAGGCCGCGGCTGTCGGGGTGGGCCATCACCTTCTCCACGTCGGCCGAGTGCGCGAAGACCGGCTCGGGCCGGCGTCGCCACAGGCCGGTCGCGGCGACGTCGTCGTCGACCGAGGCGACCACGAGCACGGCGTCGCCGACCCGGACGGCGGCGAGCACGTCCTCCAGCCAGGCGTCCGTGGTCGGCTTGCTCGGCGGGGACAGATAGCCGATCGCGCCACCGAGACGGGCGACGTCGTGGACGACCCGGTGGATCTCGGTGCGAAGTCGGTCGTCGGCGTCGGTGGGCCGCAACAATTCGATCTTCGGTTCCATGCCGGACATTGTCCCGGGCCGGATTTCGGCGGCGCGCACCGGCCGGCGGGGCGCCGGTCCGATCGCGCAGCCGGATCCGGTGCGGTCGGTGCGGCGAAGGCGGGGAGTACCCGCACCGGGTGCGTGGGTACGACCCGAGGGTTGCGTGTTCCGCCGATCCGACCCGCGTCCCGGTCAGGAGCCCCCATGTCCGACGTCACCACCTCCCTTCCCGACACCGATCGGCTGCGTGCGCGAGCGGACGAATGCCTGCGCCGCTGCGGTGCGGTGTCCCGGCCCGATGCCGGCGATCTGATCGTGCGTACGCCGATCACCGGCGGCGTGCTGCGCCGACTCGCCTCCGGCACGCCGGAGCAGGTCACCGAGGCGATCGGCGCCGCGCACCGCGCGTTCGGCATCTGGCGCACGACGCCCGCGCCGGTGCGCGGGGCGTTGGTCAAACGACTGGGCGAACTGCTCGCCGAGCACCACGAGGACCTGGCCGACCTGATCACCCTGGAGGCGGGCAAGATCCGGACCGAGGCGCGCGGGGAGGTGCAGGAGATGATCGACGTCTGCGACTTCGCCGTCGGGCTCTCCCGGCAGTTGTACGGACGCACCATGCCTTCGGAGCGACCCGGGCACCGCCTGTCCGAATCGTGGCACCCGCTGGGCGTGGTCGGCGTGGTCTCCGCGTTCAACTTCCCGGCGGCGGTGTGGTCGTGGAACACCGCGATCGCCCTGGTCTGCGGCGACGCCGTGGTGTGGAAGCCGTCCGAACTGACCCCGCTCACCGCGGTCGCCTGCGCCGCGCTGCTCTTCCGGGCCGCCGTCGACGTCGGCGCGCCGACCGACCTGCATCGCCTGGTGCTGGGGGATCGTGCGGTTGGCGAGGCGCTGGTCGAGGATCCGCGGGTCGCGTTGGTGAGCGCCACCGGTTCGGTGCGGATGGGCCGCGAGGTCGCGCCCCGGGTGGCCGCCCGATTCGGCCGCTGCCTGCTCGAACTCGGCGGCAACAACGCGGTGATCGTCGCGCCGTCGGCCGACCTGGATCTGGCGGTGCGCGGCATCGTCTTCGCCGCGGCCGGCACCGCCGGGCAGCGTTGCACCACGCTGCGCCGGGCGATCGTGCACGAGGACGTGGTGGACGTGCTCGTCGCGCGGCTGAGCCGGGCCTACGCCGAGCTGAGGATCGGCGATCCGTTCGCGGACGGCACGCTGGTCGGGCCGCTGATCGGCGCCGGGTCCGGGGCGGCGATGGCGGCGGCGCTGGACCGGGCGCGGGCCGACGGCGGCGACGTGGTGGTCGGCGGCGAGCGGGTGGCCCGGCCGGAGGCGCCCGACGCGGTGTACGTGCGTCCGGCCATCGTGCGGATGCCCGGGCAGACCGAGGTGGTGCGCGAGGAGACCTTCGCGCCGATCCTCTACGTGCTCACCTATCGCACGTTCGACCAGGCCATCGCCCTGAACAACGATGTGCCGCACGGGCTTTCGTCCGGCGTGTTCACCCGCGACCAACGCGAGGCCGAACGATTCCTGGCCGCGGACGGGTCGGACTGCGGCATCGCCAACGTCAACATCGGCACCTCCGGCGCCGAGATCGGCGGCGCGTTCGGCGGCGAGAAGGAGACCGGCGGCGGGCGCGAATCCGGCTCCGACGCGTGGCGGGCGTACATGCGTCGGGCGACCAACACGGTCAACTACTCGGACGAGCTGCCGCTCGCCCAGGGGGTCGACTTCGGCTGAGCCCGGGGGCCGGGCGGGCACACCGCTGTCGGCCGTGGTCAGCCGGGGCTGGAGCGGCCGTGGCGCCAGTAGCCGAAGAAGGTGATGTCCGACTTGGGGATCCTCCGCTCGTTCACCAGGTGCCGGCGCAGACCGGTCGGGAGGCCGTGCTCGCCGGCGGTCCACGTGTAGAACGGACCCGCGGGCAGGGTCGCGGACTCGACGGCGTTCAGGGCGAGCCGGCCGGGCCGGGATCCGGCCCCGTCCCGGGCCAGCCAGTGCACCCGCACGCCCGCCGGTGCCTCGACCCGCTCGCGGATGTCCGCGACCTCGGGCACTTCCAGGAAGACCTCCGCGTGCAGGGTCGCGGGGGCGTGTTCCAGGATGGACAGGATGGCCGGCAGCGCGCTCTCCTCGCCGACCAGCAGGTGCCACTCGGCATGGCTCGGTGGCAGGTACATCCGGCCCAGATCGAAGATGCCCGCCGGGTCGCCGGGTCGGGCCCGGGCCGCCCACGCCGACGCCGGTCCGGCGTCGCCGTGCAGCGCGAACTCGATGTCGATCTCGTGGCGTTCGGGCCGGAAGGCGCGGATCGTGTAGTTGCGCACCCAGGGTCGACGGGCCTTGGGCAGCAGCAGCCATTCGGCCATCCACGCGTTGTTGGACAACTTCGGCATGCGCAGCTCCTCCTGTCCCTCGCGCGGGAAGAACAGGCGTGCGCCCTGATCGAATCCGGACCCGTGTAGGTGCGCCAGTTCGGATCCGCCGAGCGTCAGGCGTACGAAGTTGGGGCTGAGGCGCGTGTTCTCACGCACCGTCAGGGATATCATCCGCCGCGTTTCCGGCAGTTGCACCTTCGGCAACATCTCTGCTTCTCGCTTTCGCCGCTCCGTCGGGGATCGGGCCGGGCGCGGCCGTCCGGGCCTCGCCCGACCCGGCGATCGGTGCCCAGGCCCAGGTCACGACCCAATTATGAGCAATTGCTCGCCTCGTGCGGTACTCGCTTTTCCGGAGCCCGCGCCGGGGCCGCCGCGGCGACCGCCGGACGACGGCGGCAACTCCGCGAGCAGCACGAACGGCCGCGCGTCGAGCCGGTCCGAGAACGCCGGCTCGGGCGGGCTGCTCACTTTCGGGCGTCCGAATTCGAGCGGCCGAATTCGAGCGGCCCGCATTAGGATCCGACGGTTGATCAACCGGTCTGCACGGCCATTGCGGAAGGACGAGAATGTTCGCGAGATCCCTGGGCGACGGAGCCGAGTTGCGGCCGCTGGAGCCGTGGCGGGCCGAGGAGTTCCTGGCTCACATGGACCGCGGCCGGGAGTTCGTCGGCCGCCACATAGGACTGGCCGACGTCACGGCCGATCTCGACTCGGCCCGGGGCTGGCTCCAGTCCTACGCCGACAAGACCGCCGTCGACGCCGGTCGGCTGTACGGCATCTGGCTCGACGGGGTCCTGGTCGGCGGGGTGCTCTTCCGGGTCTTCGACGCGGCACAGGGCAATTGCGAGGCGGGCTGCTGGCTCGAACCCGCCGCCGCGGGCCGGGGCCTGGTCACCCGGGCGGCAACGATGATCATCGACTGGGCGATCCGGGAGCGCGGGATGCACCGGGTCGAGTGGCTGGTCTCCGCCGAGAACACCCCGAGCATCAACGTGGCCAAGCGCCTCGGGATGACCCGCGAAGGTGTGCATCGGGAGAACCACCTCTACCGGGGCGTGCGGCAGAACACCGAGGTCTGGTCCGTGCTGGCCCCGGAATGGCACGCGATCCACGGCACCGGCTGACCTTCGGGTCGGGACCTGTTGCGGATTCCGCAGGCGTGGCATGGCAGCATGCATATCGACAGATCTGACGGTGCGTCACACAACTGGCGAACCGGCCGGGTCGGTGCGGAACGAACGACCGGACAGTTTCCATCGGCGCTGCGACAAAACGGGCAAAACCCGCGAGGTCGATGGCGTTCGGCGGATGGATATCATCGACACAGTGATCAAGTTACCACCGGGTACGGCGCTCGAACGCCTCGCCCGGTCGGCCGACACACGCCCCGGAAGGGACGTCCCACCGGAGGAGTCGAACGCCATGCAACTCGCAGGGATCGTGATCTCGCTGCTGATCAGCGTGATCGGGTTCGCCCTACTCGGGCGCACCGCCGCCTACATCTACTCGTTCGTCAAACTCGGGCAGCCCGCGTGGGGCCGGACCAGCGCGGCCGGCACCCGTTTGCGCACGATGCTCACCGAGACGGTCGGGCACACCCGGATGCTCCGTTGGGGCATCGTCGGCGCCGCCCACTGGTTCGTCATGGTCGGCTTCGGCGCGCTGATCCTGACCCTGGTCAACGCGTACGGACAACTCTTCTCACCGGAGTTCGCGCTGTGGGGGCTCGGGCACTGGGACGTGTTCGAGGTCTTCACCGAGTTCATGGGCCTGATGACCATCGTCGGCATCCTCGTGCTGATCGTCATCCGCCAGATCAGCCACCCGCGTCGGGCCGGGCGCAAGAGCCGATTCGCCGGATCGCGGTTCGGCCAGGCGTACTTCGTCGAGTTCGTGGTCGGCTCGGTCGGCGTGTGCATCATGCTGCTGCGCGGCCTGGAGGGCGCGCTCGCCGGAGTCGACGGGTACGAGGCCGGCTACTGGGTGAGCTACCCCCTGGTGTCCGCGTTCGGTGGGCTCTCCGACGGCTCGCTGGAAAACCTGATCTACCTCGTCGCGACGATCAAGATCGTCATCTCGATGACGTGGGCGATCACCATCGGCCTCAAGCCGAGCATGGGTGTTGCGTGGCATCGGTTCCTGGCGTTCTTCAACATCTACTTCAAGCG
>NZ_JBHZAV010000238.1:0-12687 GCF_042754445.1 Embleya sp. NPDC059213 | reverse complement strand
GCCCCGACCTCCCGCGCGCGGTATGACGCGTCAGCGCAGCAAGAGGCGTTGACCCGGCTGGATCAGGTCGGGGTCGGGGCCCACCGCCTCCCGGTTCCTGGCGTACAGGGCGGGCCAGCCGCCCGGGAATTGTTGCTCGTCGGCGATGCCGGAGAGGGTGTCGCCGGGCCGGACGACGACCTCGGCGGCGTCCGCGGGCCGGCGCGACTCTTCGGGAGCGGCAGCCGATTGCTCTTGAGGGCCGGAGGCCGGCCGAGTGGATGTGGCGGACTTCTTGGCGCGCCCGGGGCGTTCGGCCGCGCTGCGTTCGGTGCGACGGGCGGGGCCGGCGCCGGCGAGGCCGGCTTTGCGTCCGCAGACGGGCCAGGCACCCGCCCCCTGTGATCGCAGGACGTTCTCGGCGACGCGGATCTGCTCCGCCTTGGGCGCGTCCTGCGCCCGGCCCTTGCCGCCGTTGGCCCTCCAGGTGCGCTCGTTGAACTGGAGCCCGCCGTGGTAGCCGTTGCCGGTTTCGGTGGACCAGTTGCCGCCGCTCTCGCAGTGTGCGACCCGGTCCCAGGTGGCGTCGTCCGCCGCCCGGGCCTGGGTCATTGCCGTGAAGCCCAGGATCGAGGTCGCCACGACACCGACGACCGCCGTGTCGCGGAGGCGGCGCCGGCCGCCGGCCGGGCGCGATTCGTCCCGGTGCGACGTGCTGTGAGAAAGCATGGATTCCCTTCGGAATTCCCCCTGTGGGGTACGGCCGGCGGCGATCCGCGAGGAATCCGTTCCGGCCATCCGAATCGCCCGGATGCTGGTGACGAGCGCTTCGTTGCCTCCACCTCGCGACCGGGTCGCGAGTTCGGCCGTGACTGCACGGCGAATAACGGGGGTGCGGTCTGCACTTGGCGCAGACGGTAGACAACCCGCGTCGTCGATATCAACGACCGATTGCGTTTTCGCAGGCCACGGCGGCATTTCCCGCGAGTGTCGCGGTCGGTGGCGGGCTTTCCCGCAGGCCGGCAAATTCCCTGTCCCGGCACCGTTCGGTCGGCGACCATACGGGTGGTTTCGAAGGATCAAAGGGGAGTCGGGCACGACCGGTGACCGGGCTTCGGGTCGGCCGGCCCGGCCCCGGAGCCGGGATTTCGGCCGAAAGGACTTTGCCTCGCGTCGAAACAATGCGGAGCGCCACGATAAACCTCGAAGGGTGCGGCGAAGATTCGGCCATCGTGGCGGCCGAGCCCTTCCGGGCGGTGTTTCGCACAGCCGGTACCCTGCGCGCGCGACCGGTGATTCGAAGGGATTGGCATAAGCCGGCCTCGTATCGGCGAAGCGCAGATAATAGTAATTAATCCGGTCGGTCCGTCCGCCTCGGGGGTGCGGTGCTGGTGCGGGGCACCAGTTTCGGGTGCAGGAGGTGGCGGGCCGCCTTGGTGCGTTCGCCGCGCAGGCGTTGCAGGAGGGTTTCGGTGGCCAGCCGGCCCATCTCCTCGCGCGGCTGATTGATCGTGGTCAGGCCGATGTGTCGCAGGCCCGCCAGGTGGGTGTTGTCGTAGCCGACCACGGAGACGTCCAGGGGCACCCGCACGCCGGCGGCGGACAGTTCGCCGATGATGCCGACCGCGTTGAAGTCGTTGGCCGCGACGATGGCCGTCGGGAGGGTGGCGCGCTCCAGCAGGGCCCGCGCGGCCCGGGCGCCGCCGGTGTCGGTGTACTCGCTCGGCACGACGGACAGGTGGCGGCCCAACGCCAGGCGCGTCATCGCCTGTTCGTAGCCGCGGCGGCGGACCGCGGCCTGCGAGCCGGCGCCGCCGTCCACGTGCACGATGTCGCGGTGGCCCAGGGCGGCCAGGTGCTCGACGGCCAGCGCCGATCCGGTGGCGCCGTCGTCGTTGACGGTGTCCACCCGGGCGGCTCGCACGCTGCGGGCCACCAGCACGGTGGGCACCCGGGCGGCGGCCTCCTCGATCGCGGCGGTCTCCACGACCGGGCCGAGCAGGATCAGGCCCGCGGGTCGGAACTGGAGCAGGCGTTCCAGGCTGCGGCGTTCGTGCGCCGGACGGCGTCCGCCGGTGCCCAGGATGATGTCCATGCCGCACGCGTGCGCGGCGGCCTCGACGCCGTCGACCACCTCGGCGAAGTACGGGTTGTGCAGGTCGGAGATCATCACGCCCAGCGTGCTGCTGCTGCCGGTGGCCAGGGTGCGGGCGTTGAGGTTGGGGCGGTAGCCCAACTCGCGGGCCGCGGCCAGCACGGCCTGGCGGCGCACCTCGCCGACCTTGGGCGAGTCGCGCATCACCAGCGACACGAGCGAGCGGGACACCCCGGCGCGGGCGGCGACGTCCTCGAGAGTGGGACCGGACACTGATGCTCCCCTTTCCTCCGATGATCTCCCCGTGCGCAGCCGCGGCCGCGTCGTCGGGTGTCCGGGGATCGACGTGCGCCGACTCGACGCGGTCGACCCTCCGATGGGCCCGCGACCCGCACCACCGCGACCCCACCCACCCGATGCCGTGGCGCCGCCCCCGCACGATCGGCGCTCCGGCGACGCCGACGAACCCGGCGCTCGGACGGCCCACGGCCGCGGCACGAAGATTACACGCTTGGAGCGCTCCAACGAATGGAGCGCTCCAAGCGATCCCGGCGCGGACGCCTCGAACGGTCCGTCGAATGGCGGTATTACCCACCGGCTCGGGTGTGTCGGCAACACGCGGCGAAGGTGACGAGTGACCCTTGACGCGCTCGGACGGCGAGTATCAGTCTTGTGGCGTTCCCGGATTGGAGCGCTCCAAAAATGGAGCGCGGCGATCCGGGGCTGCTTCGTCCCCCGGCGGTCTAACAGGCGACCGTCGAAGTCCGTTGTCCGCCGGCCCACTGGAGAAAAGAACCTGATGCGTATCGGAGTCGCAGGTGTGGGGCGAATCGGCGCGATGCACGCGCGGAACCTCACGAGCCTGGAGACGGTCGACGAACTGGTCCTGTTCGACCCGCAACCGGGCCGGGCGCCGGCCCTGGCGAAGGAACTCGGCGTCGAGGCGGTCGACGACCCGAAGACCCTGCTCGACACGGTCGACGGCGTCGTGGTGGCCACCCCCACCGACACCCACCCGCAGATGTTGCGTCGGACGGTGGCCGCCGGTGTGCCGACGCTGTGCGAGAAGCCGATCGCGTCGGACATCGCCGCGATGATCGCGCTGATCGCGGACGTGGAGGCGAGCGGCGTGCCGGTCCTGGTCGGTTTCCAGCGCCGCTTCGATCCGGCCGTGCTGGAGTTGAAGCGCCGCCTGGACGCGGGCGAGATGGGTACGCCGTACCTGGTGCGCGCGGTCGGCCAGGACGCCGTGCCGCCGGACTCGGGCTACCTGCCCGCGTCCGGCGGGATCTTCCGCGACCTGCTCATCCACGACCTGGACGCGGTGCCGTGGTTGCTCGGCGAACCGGTCGTCGAGGTGTTCGCGAGCGGCTCGGTGCTGGTGGACGAGGCGTTCGCGCAGGCGGACGACGTGGACAACGCGGTCGTGCTGCTGCGTTTCGCGAGCGGGGCACACGCGGTGCTCACCGGCGGCCGACACGACCCGGCGGGCTACGACCACCGGATCGAGGTGCTGGGCTCGGCCCAGTCGCTCGCGGTGGGCCTGGATCCCCGGACGCCGTTGACCTCGCTGGAGGCGGACGGTCCGCAGGCCGGCCCGGACGCCTACGCGGGCTTCCCGGAACGATTCGCCCGTGCCTACGACAACGAGATGCGGGTGTTCGTCGAGGTGGTCGCCGGGCGGATGGCCAATCCGTCCCCGGTGCGCGACTCGCTGGCCGGTCTGGTGCTGGCGCAGGCGTGCGAGCGGTCGCGTCGCGAGGGCCGGCCGATCGAGCCGGCGGCCGTACTCGCCGCGGCGGGCGCGGCGGCGTCGGTCACGGAGGTGGCCCGATGAACCCGTCGCCGCCCTCGACCGAATCCGCTTCGGGCCGCCCGGCCGGGCCGCACCTGCGGCCGGCCGGTGCGCCGATCTCCTGGGGCGTGTGCGAAGTGCCCGGTTGGGGCCCGATGTTGCCGGTGGACACCGTGCTCGGTGAGATGGCCGAGCTCGGCCTGACCGCCACCGAGTCGGGGCCGCCCGGCTACCTGCCGGACGATCCCACGCTGCTCAAGGGCGTGTTGGCGGCGCACGGCCTGACCCTGGTCGGCTCGTTCGCCGCGCTCGTGCTGCACGAGCGGGACCTGGTCGCCCGGTCGACCGCGGCGGCGGAACGCACGGCCGCGTTGATCGCCGCGGCCGGGGGCGAGGTGCTCGTGCTGGCCGCCGCCACCGGCCAGGACGGCTACGACACCCGGTCCGAACCGTCCGACGAGCAATGGCGATGCCTGATCGACACGGCCGGCCGGATCGCCCGCATCGCCGCGGCACACGGCCTGCGCACCACCCTGCACCCGCACGTGGGCACACATGTGGAGACCTCGGCGGAGGTGGAACGTTTCCTCGTCGACAGCACCCTGCCGTTGTGCTTGGACACCGGTCACCTGCTGATCGGCGGGACCGACCCGCTCGACCTGGTCCGCCGGCACCCCGACCGGATCGGCCACGTGCACCTCAAGGACGTGCACGCCCCCCTCGCCGCCCTGGTGCGGGCCGGCTCGCTGACCTACGCCGAGGCCGTCCAGCGCGGCATCTACCGCCCGCTCGGCCGAGGCGACGTCCCGGTCGCCGAGATCGTGGCGACGCTGCACGCGGCCGGCTACCGCGGCTGGTACGTGCTCGAACAGGACACCCGGCTGACCGACGACCCGGCCGACGCGGACCTGCCGCGCCGCGACACCGCGCGCAGTCTGGCGCACCTGCGCGGCAACTGACGCCGGCGCCCGGTGGGTCGGCGCCCCCCTTGCCGGTCGCCCGGCCGGGTACGACATCGGTATCGGGCCGCGCGCCCGTGCCGCCGTACCCGCCCACCCGTCGACGCGCCCGCGCACCGGATTCGGACCGCCGCCCGACCCGACCCGTTCGTCCCGACCGTTCCGACCGTCCTGACGAGGAGTATTCGATGCCCCGACGTTCCCTCGGATTCGCCGCCGCGCTAGGCGTATCCGCGCTCGTCCTCGCCGCCTGCAGCAGCCCGTCCGGCAGCGACCCGGATGCCGAGAAGACCCCCAAGAGCGCGCCGACCGCCGCCGCCAAGGGCAACAACACCGTGTCCGTGATCACCCACGGATCGGCGGGGGACGCCTTTTGGAACGTCGTCCAGAACGGCGCGCAGGACGCGGGGAGGAAGCTGGGCGTGGACGTCCGGTACCAGGGCGACGGCGACCCGGCCGGACAGGCCCGGCTGATCGACAACGCGGTCACCCAGGGGGTGGGCGGCATCGTGGTCTCGATGGCCAACCCGGACGCGCTGGCGAACTCGATCAAGGCGGCCACCGCGAAGGGCATTCCGGTGATCACCATCAACTCCGGGCAGAGCAGATCCACCGAGTTCGGCGCGCTCGCGCACGTCGGCCAGGACGAGTCGATCGCCGGCGAGGCGGCCGGCGCCAAGCTCAAGCAGGCCGGCCGGACCAAGATGTTGTGCGTCATCCACGAGGCGGGCAACATCGGCCTGAACCAGCGCTGCGACGGCGCCAAGGCCGGCTTCGGCGGCGCGACCCAGACGCTCCAGGTGGACATCGGCAACCCCACCGACATCCAGGCCCGCATTCGCGGCGCGCTCCAGTCGGACTCCTCGATCGACGCGGTGCTCGCGCTCAACCCGCAGGTCGCCGCGGTCGCGGTGGGCGCGGTGGGCGACGCGAAGTCCAAGGCGCAGATCGCCACCTTCGACCTCAACCCGGACGTGGTCACCGGGATCAAGGACGGCAAAATCGTCTTCGCGGTGGACCAACAGCAATATCTCCAGGGCTACCTGCCGGTCGTGATGATCAAGCTCTACCGGGACAACGCCAACACGGTCGGCGGCGGCAAGCCGGTACTGACCGGACCCGGCTTCGTCGACCGGAACAACGTCGGCGCGGTGGCCGAATACGCGCAGCGGGGGACCAGATGAGCACGAGTGGCACGACGCCCTCGGCGCCCACCGAGGAGGCGGCCGGCCGCGCGGTTCCGGCCCCGTCCGGCACCGGCGGGCCCGGGCCGGACGAACGGGTCGCTCCCGCCCGGCTCGTGCACCGACTGCTGATCCGACCGGAACTGGGCTCGCTGATCGGCGCGGTGCTGGTGATGGGCTTCTTCGGGTTCGTCGCGGACGGCTTCTTCACCGCCGCCGGGGCGGCGACCTGGCTGGACGACTCGGCCACCCTGGGCATCATGGCGGTGGCCGTGGCGCTGCTGATGATCGGCGGCGAGTTCGACCTGTCCGCCGGCGTGATGACCGCCTCGACCGCGCTCATCACCGCGATGCTGGCGACCAGGGCCGGCTGGTCGGTGTGGCCCGCGCTCGCCGTGTCGCTGCTGTTTGCCCTGGCCGTCGGCGCGCTCAACGGTTGGCTCGTGGTGCGCACCGGACTGCCCAGCTTCATCATCACGTTGGGCACCTTCCTGGCGTTGCAGGGCCTCAACCTCGGGGTCACCCGGCACGTGACGAACAGCGTCCAGGTCAGCGGGATGCGCTCGACCGACGGATACGAGTCGGCCGGCCGGTTCTTCGCCTCGACGATGGCGATCGCCGGCACCGAGATCCAGGTCTCGGTGTTGTGGTGGCTGGTGCTGGCCGCGTTGGCGACCTGGCTGCTCGCCCGGACCCGGTTCGGCAACTGGATCTACGCGGTCGGCGGCGCGCCGATCAGCGCGCGCAACGTCGGCGTCCCGGTGGACCGGACCAAGATCGTGTTGTTCATGACCACCGCCGGCGCCGGCTGGCTGGTCGGCTCGATCAACATCCTGCGCTACACCTCGGTCCAGGCCAATCAGGGCATCGGCCTGGAATTCCAGTACATCATCGCCGCGGTGATCGGCGGTTGCCTGCTCACCGGCGGCTACGGCTCGGCGATCGGCGCCGCCGTGGGCGCGCTGATCTTCGGCATGGCGCGCCAGGGCATCGTCTACGCGAAGTGGAACAGCGACTGGTTCCAGCTCTTCCTCGGCGTGATGTTGCTCGCGGCCGTCCTGGTCAACAACTCCTTCCGGCGCCGCGCGGAGAGGTCCCGTCGATGACGAATCCACCCACTCGGCCGCCGGCCGGGCAAGCGGGCAGCGGCGAGAGCGCCGCCGGTGCTTCCAAGGCCCCGCCGAGCGGTCCCGGCACCGGCGCGCACCTGCTCGAACTGCGCGGCGTCGGCAAGCGGTTCGGCAGCGTGATCGCCCTCGACGACGTCTCGGTGACGGTCGACGCCGGCGAGGTGACGTGCGTCCTGGGCGACAACGGCGCGGGCAAGTCGACCTTCATCAAGATCCTGGCGGGCGTGCACGCCAACGACAGCGGCAGCTACCTCGTGGAGGGCGCACCGGTGCGGTTCGCCTCGCCCCGACACGCGCTCGACCGGGGCATCGCCACGGTCTACCAGGACCTGGCGGTGGTGCCGCTGATGAGCGTGTGGCGCAACTTCTTCCTCGGCTCCGAACCGCGCAAGGGCCGCGGCCCGTTCTCCCGGCTGGACATCGCCACCGCCCGCGCCACCACCCGCCGGGCCCTGTCCGACATGGGCATCGACCTGCGCGACGTCGAGCAGCCGGTGGGCACGCTCTCCGGCGGCGAGCGCCAATGCGTGGCGATCGCCCGGGCCGTGCACTTCGGCGCCAGGGTGCTGATCCTGGACGAGCCCACCGCCGCGCTCGGCGTCAAGCAGGCCGGCGTCGTACTGCGCTACATCGCGCGGGCCCGAGACCGGGGCCTGGGCGTGGTGTTCATCACCCACAACCCGCACCACGCCTACCCGGTGGGCGACCGCTTCCTGCTGCTCAACCGGGGCCGCAGCCAGGGCTGCTTCGGCAAATCCGACATCACCCTCGCCGAACTCACCCGGCAGATGGCCGGCGGCGCCGAACTGGAGGCACTCGCCCACGAGTTGGATGCCGAGGCCAAGACATGACCGACTCCGCGCCGGAGCCGGCCGACGCCGCCCGACCCGACCGCGGCCCGGCCCCGGGCCCGATCCCGGACGTGCTCACCGTCGGCCGCGTCGGCGTCGACCTCTACCCGCAACAGAGTGGCGTGCCGCTGGAGCGGGTCGAGACCTTCGCCAGGTCGCTCGGCGGCACCGCCACCAACGTGGCGGTCGCCGCCGCCCGGCTGGGCCGCCGCTCCGCCGTGCTGACCAAGGTCGGTGCCGACCCGTTCGGCACCTATGTGCGCACCGCGCTGGCCGACTTCGGCGTCGACCCGACCTGGGTGGCCGGCCACGAACGGCTGCTCACCCCGGTGGTCTTCTGCGCCCTGGACCCGCCCGAAGACCCGCCGCTGCTGTTCTATCGGCTCCCGGTGGCCCCCGACCTCACCCTCACCGACCAGGACGTGCCCTGGCAACTGGTGCGCGAGGTACCGGTGTTGTGGGTGACCGGCACCGGGGCGAGCATCGAGCCCTCGCGCGGCACCCATCGGCGGATGCTCGCGGTGCGCGGCCGCCGCGCGCACACCGTGCTCGACCTCGACTACCGTCCGATGTTCTGGCCCGACCCGGGCACCGCCCGCCGCCACATCGGCGAACTCCTCGACGAGGCCACGGTCGTGGTGGGCAATCGGACCGAAGTGGAGGTCGCGGTCGGCACGGCGGACCCGGACGAGGCGGCCCGCCGACTGCTCGACCGGGGCGTGCGCCTGGTCCTGGTCAAGAAGGGCGGCCAAGGAGTCCTGGTGGCCACCCCCGAAGGCAGTGCCACGGTCGCCCCGCGCCGGGTCGAGGCGGTCTGCGGGCTCGGCGCCGGCGACGCCTTCGGCGGGGCCCTCGTGCACGGCCTGCTGGCCGGCTGGGACCCGATCCGCATCGCCGAATACGCCAACGCCGCCGGGGCGCTGGTCGCCGCCCGACTCGCGTGCGCCGACGCGATGCCCACCGACGCGGAGATCGAGAAATTCATGAACCACCCGACGCGGGAGAACCGAACGTGATCAGCGACCGCGACTGGACCGACCTGCTGGCGACCCGGGCGAACCGGCCGCACGCGGTACGCGCCGCCTACGCCGAGCGCCGGCGCCGCCCGAGCCTGCTCTCCGCGCACGGCACCCTCTTCCTGGTCGCCGCCGACCACCCCGGGCGCGGCTCGCTCGGGGTGGGCGCCGACCCGCTCGCCATGGCCGACCGACGCGACCTGCTCGGCCGACTGGTCGCCGCCCTCGAACACCCGGACGTGGACGGGGTCCTGGGCACCCCCGACGTGATCGAGGAACTGCTGCTCCTGGGTGCGCTGGAGGACAAGGTGGTGATCGGTTCGATGAACCGGGGCGGCCTGGCCGGCGCGTCCTGGGAGATAGACGACCGCTTCACCGGCTACGACGCGGACGCGATCCGCCGATACCGGCTCGACGGCGGCAAGATGTTGCTGCGCATCGTCGACGAGGATCCGGGCACCGTCCCCACCCTGGAGGGCTGCGCCCGCGCGGTCAGCGAACTGGCCGGGCACGGCATCCGGGCGATGATCGAACCACTGCCCTACCGGCGCGAAGGCACCCGGCTCGTCCTCGATCGCGGCACCGCCGCCAACGTACGCGCGGTGACCGTCGCCTCGGCCCTGGGCACCACCTCCGCCTACACGTGGCTCAAGCTGCCCGCCACCGAGGAGCCGGACCGGGTGGCCGGCGCGACCACCCTGCCGACCGTCGTGCTGGGCGGCGTGCCCTCGGCCGACCCGCAGGCCGACCTGTCCTCGTGGGGGCGCGCCCTGGCCCAACCGGCCGTGCGCGGCCTGGTGGTGGGCCGCGCGCTGCTCTACCCGGCGGACGGCGACGTGCGCGGCGCGGTGGCCGCCGCCGCCCGGGTGTTGCGCGCCGCGAACCCGCGGCCGATCGAGGTGATCGCGTGAACGACCCGACCCTGTTCCACCCCTGGGGCACCGCCACCGGCGCCGAGGACCCGCTGCTGATCACCCCCGAACTCGCCGGCTGGACCTACAGCGGCCTGCGAGTGCTGCACCTGCCTCCGGGCGGCCGGCGGGAACTTGCCACCGGGGAACACGAGTTCGCGGTGATCCCGCTGGCCGGTTCGGCCACCGTGCAGACCGAGGGACGCCGATTCGAACTGGCCGGACGCGACACCGTGTTCACCGCGGTGTCGGACTTCGCCTACGTGCCGCGCGACGCCGAACTGCGGCTGTCCACCGAGCACGGCTGCCAACTCGCGCTCGCCTCGGCCCGGGCCGGCCGGCGACTGGACCCGGCGTACGGCCCGGCGGCCGGCGTGCCGGTCGAGGTGCGCGGCGCCGGACGCGCGACCCGACAGGCCAACAACCTGCTGACCCCCGATGTGTTCGAGGCGGACAAGCTGATCGTCTGCGAGATCCTCACCCCCGACGGCAACTGGTCCTCCCACCCGCCGCACAAGCACGACACGGCGAGCGCCCACGAGAGCGTCAACGAGGAGATCTACTTCTTCCGGGTGGCCGGCCGGGACGGCCGCACCCCCGACCGGATCGGCTTCGGTTTGCACCGCACCTACACCACCGACGGCACGATCGACGAGACGGTGACGGTGCGCGACGGCGACGTCTTCCTCGTCCCGCGCGGCTACCACGGCCCCTGCGTCGCCACCCCCGGACACCACCTCTACTACCTCAACGTGATGGCCGGCCCCGGCGACGAGCGGGCGATGCTCGCCTGCGACGACCCCGCCCACCACTGGGTCCGGGAGAGCTGGGCCGAACAGACGCCCGACCCCAGGTGCCCGATGACGTCGCCGGCGCCGGAAGGAGGAGAGCGATGAGCACGCGGACCACCTCCGCCGACGCGACGCCCGGTGCGACCGTGCGGCTGACCACCGCGCAGGCCCTGGTCCGCTGGCTGGTGGCGCAGGAGAGCGAACTCCCGGACGGCCGCCGGGTCCGGCTGTTCCCCGGCGTGTTCGCCATCTTCGGCCACGGCAACGTGCTCGGCCTGGGCGACGCGCTGCACGAGGCCGGCGCGGCGATGCCGGTCTGGCGCGGCCAGAACGAACAGGGCATGGCCCTGGCCGCGGTCGGCTACGCCCGGGCCACCCAACGTCGCCAAGTGCTCACGGCCACCTCCTCGATCGGTCCCGGCGCGCTGAACATGGTCACCGCCGCGGGTGTCGCGCACGCCAACCGGCTGCCGCTGCTGCTGCTGGTCGGCGACACCTTCGCCGGCCGCGCCCCCGACCCGGTGTTGCAACAGGTCGAGCACTTCCACGACCCGAGCACCACCGTCAACGACGCCTTCCGCGCGGTCAGTCGCTACTGGGACCGGATCACCCGCCCGGAACAACTGATCGCCACCCTCCCGCAGGTGGCCCGGGTGCTGACCGATCCGGCCGACTGCGGGCCGGTCACGCTCGCGCTGCCGCAGGATGTCCAGGCCGAGGCATTCGACTTCCCGCCGGGCCTGTTCGCGCCGCGCCTGCACCGGCCGCCGCGACCGCGCGCCGACCTGGGCGAACTCGCGGAGGCGGCAGCGCTGTTGCGGGCCGCTCGGCGTCCGCTGCTGGTGGTCGGCGGCGGGGTGCGCTACTCGGGCGCGGCGGACGAGGTGTTGCGGCTGGCTCGGGCGCACGGTGTCCCGTTCGCCGAGACGGTCGCCGGGCGCACCCTGCTCCCGCACGACCACCCGCTGCACGCCGGACCGCTCGGGGTGACCGGCTCCGCCTCGGCCAACGCGCTCGCCGCCGACGCCGACCTGATCCTGGCCGTGGGCACCCGCCTGCAGGACTTCACCACCGCGTCGGGCACCGTGTTCGCCGCCGACGCGCGCCTGGTGTCGATCAACGCGGCCCGGTTCGACGCGGTCAAGCGCGGCGCCGCACCGGTGACCGCGGACGCCCGCGAGGCGCTGCGCGAACTCGGGCCGCTGCTGGGCCAATGGCGGGCGGACCCGGCCTGGACCGCCCGGGCCGAGCACGAGCGGCGGGCCTGGGACGGCCTGGTCGATCGGCTGCGCGCGCCGGGCGAGCCCGCCGGGCCGCCGACGTACGCGCAGGTCGTGGGCGTGGTCAACACCATCTCCGGGCCGGACGACTACGTGCTGACCGCGGCCGGCGGGCTGCCCGGCGAACTGGTCGGCGGCTGGCGGGCCGACGGGCCGGTCGGCGCGGCGACGATGGACGTCGAGTACGGCTTCTCCTGCATGGGCTACGAGATCGCCGGCGCGTGGGGTGCCGCGATGGCGCGGCCGACTGGCGTGGTCACCACCCTGCTCGGCGACGGCTCCTACCTGATGCTCAACTCCGAGTTGTACTCGGCGGTCCTGTCCGGACACCGGTTCGTCGCGGTGGTCTGCGACAACGGCGGCTACGCGGTGATCGCCCGACTCCAGGAAGGCCAGGGCGCGGCGCCGTTCAACAACATGATCACCGACTGCCGGGGGCCGGGCGCCGCCGCCGACCACCGGGTCGACTTCGCCGCGCACGCCGCGGCGTTGGGCGCCGAGGTGTTCACCGCGGACACCGTCGAGGAGTTGGCCCAGGCGTACACGGCGGCGCGCTCGGCCCGGCGGCCGGCCGTGGTGGTCGTGCGTACCCGCCCCGACCGGTGGACCGACGCCGGCGCTTGGTGGGAGGTGGGGGTGCCCGAGGTCTCGGCGCGGCCGCAGGTGACCGCGGCCCGCGAGCGCATGGACCTGGCC
>NZ_JBHZAV010000237.1:0-12720 GCF_042754445.1 Embleya sp. NPDC059213 | reverse complement strand
CCAGGTTAAATTTTTCGAGTGGGGGGGGGGTTGCGGGGGCCAACCCGAACAAAACGCCCCCCGTCGACTGCGCAGCCCATTGGGCGGGGGGTGCGCGCCGTCCTGATCGGGTTGTGCGTCACCGAGATCACCAGTTGGGGCATCCTCTACTACGCCTTTCCCGTCCTGGCGCCGGCGATCCAGGACGACACCGGCTGGTCCGCCCCGGCCACCACTGCGGCGTTCTCCGCCGCGCTGATCGTCGCCGCGATCGGCGGCATCCCGCTGGGCCGCGTCCTCGATCGACGCGGACCGCGCGTCGCCATGACCCTCGGGTCGGCCCTGGCGACGGCCGCCGTGCTCGCCGTGGCCGCGTCACCAAACATCTGGTGCTTCGCCGCCGCCTGGCTGCTCGCCGGAGTCGCGATGACCGCCGTGCTCTACCAACCCGCGTTCGTCGCCCTCACCCGCTGGAACGCGCCCCACCACGTGCGCGCCCTGACGACACTGACCCTCGTCGCGGGCCTGGCCAGCACCGTCTTCGCCCCACTCACCGCGGCACTGGCCGACCACCTCTCATGGCGCGGCGTCTACCTCGTCCTCGCCCTCGTCCTGGCAAGCGTCACCATCCCCGTCCACGCGGTGGTCCTGCGCCGCCCGTGGCCCGACCACCCGGCACCCGATGCGGGTTCGGCCCGGACCGAGGCGGACACGAGCACCCGATCGGTGGTCCGCAGCCGGCCGTTCGTGCTGCTCGTGGTGTCGCTGACGATCGCGTGCTTCGCGATGTACGCCGTCATGATCAACCTCGTACCGCTGCTGACCGAGCGGGGCGCGAGCACCACCCTCGCCGCCTGGGCACTGGGACTCGGCGGCATCGGACAGGTCGCCGGACGCCTGGGTTACGCGGCCCTGGTCCGCGGCACGAGCGTGCGCTCCCGCACCACCTGGGTCCTGGCGACGGCCGCCGCCACCACTGCGGCGCTGGCGTTCGTGCCGGGCCCGGTCTGGCTGCTGATCGCCGTCGCCGTCCTCGCCGGCACCGCCCGCGGCATCGCCACGCTGCTCCAGGCCACCGCGATCCCCGACCGATGGGGCACCGCCTCCTACGGCGCGCTGTCCGGGATCCTCGCCGCACCGATCATGGCCGCCTCCGCCGTCGCCCCCTTCGCCGGCGCTGCCCTCGCCGAACCCCTGGGCGGATACCCGCACATGTTCGTGGTCCTGGCCGTACTCGCCGTCGCCGGTACTCTCCTCGCCCTCGGCAGCATCCCCACCACCCGCCCCCGGAAGGAGCATCCGTGACCTCCACCCGCCCCGCGCGGCGACCCTCGCGATCGAAGCCATGGCCCCGGCCCACGCCGAGGGGGTCCTGGCCGTCTATGCGGCCGGCCTGGCCACCGGCAACGCGACCTTCGAGACGACCGTCCCCACCTGGGAGGCGTTTTGGGCGAAGAAGACCGCCGAGCACTGCCACGTCGCCTTGGACACCACCACCGGCGACGTCCTGGGCTGGGTCGCGGCGTCCCCGGTATCGGACCGGTGCGTGTACGCCGGGGTGGTCGAACACTCCGTCTACGTCGATCCCGCTGCCCAGGGACGCGGGGTGGGGCGGGCGTTGCTCGACGCCCTGATCGCCTCGACCGAGACGGCCGGGATCTGGACCATCCAATCCGGTGTCTTCCCCGAGAACACGGCGAGCCTGGCCCTGCACGCCCGGGCCGGGTTCCGGGTGATCGGCACCCGCGAACGCGTCGGCCGCCACCACGGCACCTGGCGCGACGTCGTCCTCCTGGAACGTCGTAGCCCCACCATCGGATAGGAATCACCGCCGCCACCACCGTCACGTGGATCCGGCCGCACGCGCGTCCCGACGAAGCGGACGTCCCCGTTGCGGCGATCATGAAGGCGACGATCACTCGAAGGCTGCTTCGACCGTCATCGCGGACAAGGACTCGATGAACACCACCCATCGCCACGACGTCGTGGTCGTCGGCGCCGGCCAAGCCGGCCTCGCCGCCGGATACTTCCTGCGCAGAGCCGGCGTCGACTTCGTCGTCCTCGACCGGGAGGAGACGCCGGGCGGGGCGTGGCAGCACGGCTGGGACTCGCTCCACCTGTTCTCGCCCGCCCAGTACAGCACCCTCCCCGGGTGGTGGATGCCACCCGAGCCGGGCCGGACGTTCCCCACCGCCACCCACACGGTGCACTACCTGGCCGACTACGAGAAACGCTACGAACTGCCCGTCCACCGCCCCGTGATTGTCCGAGCCGTGCACCGCGAGCCGGACGGTCTGCGCGTGGACACCGACGACCGGTCGTGGCACGCGCGGGTCGTGGTCAGCGCGACGGGAACGTGGCGCTCGCCGTACGTGCCGTACTACCCCGGGCAGGCGACCTTCGCCGGACGCCAACTCCACACCGTCGCCTACCGGTACCCGGACGAGTTCGCCGGGCTGCGCGTGGCCGTGGTCGGCGGAGGCAACTCGGCCGCGCAGATCCTCGCCGAGATCTCCACCGTCGCCGACACCACCTGGTTCACCACCCGCCCCCACGCTTCCTGCCCGACGACGTCGACGGCCGCGTCCTGTTCGACGTCGCCTCCCGCCAACAACTCGCCCACCGCACCGGCGCCGAGGACACCGGCGGGGTGGGGGCGCTGGGCGACATCGTGATGGTCCCCGCCGTCCTGGCGGCCCGCGAACGCGGCGTCCTGCGCGCTGAACCGATGTTCACCCGCGTCACCGAACACGGCGTCGTCACCCCTGGTGGCGCCGAGCCGGCGTGCGACGCGATCGTGTGGTGCACGGGATTTCGCCCCCACCTCGCACACCTGGCACCCCTGAAGCTGCGCGACCACACCGGCCGGGTGCCCACCGAGGGCACCCAGGCCCTGGGGGAGCCGCGTCTGCACCTGCTCGGCTACGGCGACTGGACCGGCATCGCCTCGGCGACGATCATCGGCGCCACCCGCACGGCCAAGACCACCGTCGCCGACATCGTCACCGCCTGCGTTCGGATCCCCGGACATGGGCTGGCTGAGCACGCAAGCCGGCCTCGGCGAGTTCCCCCGACCGCAGCGGCGAGACCGGCCCGGTCGCCCCGCTCATCGCCCGGTGCCTTCCACGCTCTCGCCCGCCCGGGCTCCTCGGTCGGCAACGTGCAGGACTGCGGTACCCAACCCATGATTGGGACTCCCTCGACCTCGAACCATTTCACGACCGGGTCGGTCGGGGCGATGATCCGACGGTGAACCTGTACCCGGGTACCGGATGCGAGCCCCACGGTGCCCGTCTTCCGCAAGCGACCCTTCGTCGACGTACGCGCGCGGTGGATGGAGTCAGCCGTCGGACAACAGCGGTCCGAACGTTCGTCGGCCGATGTCCTCGGCCCGGGCCCGACCGACGACATCGCCGGTCACCTCCGGGTGTTCGTCCGCCCACCGGCGTGCGGAGGCTTCGCCGGTGAAGAAGTTCAACGCGTCGCAGCAAACCGAGGCCGCAGGCCCGGAACGACCGCGGTGACCGATGAACACCACCGCGCTCGGCGGCTGCCACACGGCCCCGTCCGGGCTGTCGGAGACGACGATGGGGTCGCCGGTGACCGGGTCGGCGGAGGAGATCACCACGTCGGTGCCGAGCATCGTCGCGATGCCCAGCGCGTCGATCGCGCACATCGACCACACCTCGGTACCACCGGCGATCCGCACACGGTGCGCGGTGGGAACGGCGGAGAACGGATAGGCGGCCCGGATCCGCCCGTCCCCGTCGAGGGCCAGGAAGTCCTCGCGGTCCAGCTCGGCCAGCACCTCCCCGGCCGTGCGCCCGCAGGTGGCGGCCACCGCTTCCAGCTCGGCCGCCTCCGGGGCGCGGCCGGTGGCGGCGAAACACCCCAGCACCGCCTGCTGAACCGCCCGCAGCCCGCCCTCGGCCGGGGCACGCCGGCCCCGGCCGCCGCGCCCGATCGGATCCGGGACGCCCGCGTCGCGGCACTCGCGCTCGTCCGCGCCCCCGGGCGGCCCGACCGGCAGGCCCACCAGGGCCCGGCGCAGGGCCTGCACGCTCGGCGCTCCCTCGGTACGGCCGTCCGCGTCCCGGTACAGGCGGCACGACACGCTCGGTACCGCCCCCGCCGGCGCGAACGGGTCGACGCCGTCGATCAGCACGGTGGGCGAACCGGTCATGCCCCGCCGGGTGGCCTCCGCCTCGTCCCGTACCTCGACCAGCTCCACGTCGGCCGCCCGGCCGTCCAGCGCGGCAACGATCCGCTCGCGTGCGATCGGCACGTTGGGGCAGTGGGGGACCGTTAGTACGGTGATGCGCATGCTCGTGGCCTTTCGGCTCGGGGGTCCGTGCACCCGACGCTAGACGTTCCAGTGCACTGGAAGGTCAAGGCGTAGCCTGGACGTATGCGTATCGGGGACCTCGCGACCGTCGGCGGAGTCACCGCCAAGACCATCCGCTTCTACGAACAGGCGGGTCTGCTGCCCGAGCCGCCTCGTACCGCGGGCGGCTACCGCGACTACGGTGGTGACGCCACACTGCGGCTCGCCTTCATCCGTGACGCCCAAGGCGCGGGCCTCAGCCTCGCCGAGATCCGCTCCGTTCTCGCCTTGCGCGACAGTGGCGAATCCCCTTGCGGACACGTCACGGACCTGGTCGTCAAGCACCTCGCCGACATCGAACAGCGCCTGGCCGAACTCTGCAAGACCCGCGCCGCGCTGCGGGAGCTGGCCCGACGAGCGGCGGAGACCGACCCGGACACCTGCGGTGAGAACGGCATCTGCACCATCCTGTCGGCGCACTGAGAACGCCCGACTCTCGTCTGACACGGGCATGTGCGCGAACCGAATCCGGGGCCGTTTCCGCCGGGGCTCGCCGATGGAAGTCCCACGCCGGACCGGGCTCGGAGGTAGAGACCCCGAGCGGTCGGTGTCCGGGAGGGAAACGGTGGTCGACCATCGACCTGTATGCATAGATGCCGGCCGATGTATGCATTCAGACTGCGAGGGCCGAACGATCCCCGTCGGTGATCGCGGTTCGCACGAGAGGCGGATACACCATGCCCAACGAGACCGAGACTCGCGAAGACCTGCGCGCGCAGGTGCGCGAGACGTACGGGGCGGCTGCTGCCACGGTCGTGGCAGGGGGCACGGCCACGAGCGGATCGTGCTGCGATGGCACCGAGGTGAGCGTCGGCGAGGGCTTCGGGTCCGAGCTTTACGGCGCCCGGGACCGTGAGGGCCTGCCCGCGAAGGCGGTGGCCGCGAGCCTGGGTTGTGGGAACCCGACCGCGGTGGCCGAGTTGCGTGAGGGCGAGCGGGTGCTCGACCTGGGCTCGGGCGGCGGGATCGACGTGATCCTGTCCGCGCGGCGCGTCGGGGCCTCCGGCAAGGCGTACGGGCTGGACATGACCGACGAGATGCTGGCCCTGGCCGTGGCCAACGCGAAGGAGGCCGGCGTCGACAACGTCGAGTTCCTCAAGGGCTCGATCGAGGCCGTCCCGCTGCCCGCCGCGACCGTCGACGTGGTGATCTCGAACTGTGTAATCAACCTGGCCGTCGACAAGGACGCGGTGTTCGCGGAGGCGTTCCGGGTCCTGCGGCCCGGTGGTCGGCTCGGTGTCTCCGACGTGGTGGCCGACGAGGGCCTCACCCCCGAGGAGCGGGCGGAGCGTGGCTCGCATGTGGCGTGTATCGCCGGGGCGCTGTCGGCGAGCGAGTTCGAGGCGGGGCTGACGGCCGCCGGGTTCCTGCGGGTCTCGATCGAGCCGACCCACGAGATCACCAACGGGATGAGTTCGGCGATCATCCGCGCCGACAAGCCCGGCGCCTGCGGCTGCTGACCTGTCGGCCGCCCTCGGGGGGACGAGGGCCTCGCGGTGGCGGCGCGGGTGCGGGGGAGCGCCCGAGCCGCCATCCGAAAGGTCACGCGGAGGTGGTCTCGCGTGTGTGCCGGCGCATGAACGCCAGCGACACGTACACCAGGGCCACGAGGACCGGTACCTCGATGAGCGGGCCGACGACGCCCGCCAGCGCCTGGCCGGAGGTGACGCCGAAGGTGCCGATGGCGACCGCGATGGCGAGTTCGAAGTTGTTGCCGGCGGCGGTGAACGCGAGGGTGGCGGTGCGGTCGTAGGGCAGGCCGATGCCGCGCCCGATGGCGTAGGAGCCGAACCACATGATCGCGAAGTACACGAGCAGCGGCAGGGCGATGCGGGCGACGTCGCCGGGCTCGCTGGTGATGGTGTCGCCCTGGAGGGCGAACAAAATGACGATCGTGAACAGCAGGCCGTACAGGGCCACGGGGCCGATCTTCGGGAGGAACTTCGTCTCGTACCAGTCGCGTCCCTTGGCCTTCTCGCCCTGGCGGCGGGTCAGGAACCCGGCCAGGAGCGGGATGCCGAGGAAGACGATCACGTTGACGGCGATCTTCCAGAACGACACGTCGAGGTGTTCGCCGTCGCCGAGTCCGAGCCATCCGGGCAGGAGGTCGAGGTAGAACCAGCCCAGCACGCCGAACATGACGACCTGGAACACCGAGTTGAGGGCGACCAGGACGGCGGCGGCCTCGCGGTCTCCGCAGGCGAGGTCGTTCCAGATGATGACCATCGCGATGCACCGTGCGAGGCCGACGATGATCAGGCCGGTGCGGTACTCGGGTAGGTCGGCCAGGAAGATCCAGGCGAGCGCGAACATGATCGCCGGGCCGATGATCCAGTTGATCACCAGGGACGACGCCATGAGCCTGCGGTCGCCGGTGACGGTGTCGAGGCGGTCGTAGCGGACCTTGGCGAGCACCGGGTACATCATCAGCAGCAGGCCGAGCGCGATCGGCATGGAGATGCCGCCGATCTCGACCTTGGACAGCGCGTCGTCCAGGCCGGGGATCAGCTTGCCCAGGCCGATGCCGATGGCCATGGCGAGGCCGATCCACACCGGCAGGAACCGGTCGAGGGTGGAGAGTTTGCCGACGATCGCGGCGGAGCCGTCCGCCGTGGCGGGTGGGCTGTCGGTGGCGGTCATCAGCAGGGCCTCTTCCGGTCGGTGGCGGCGGTCTCGCGGGCGGTGGCTGCGAGATCGCCCAGGGTTGCGGCTACGGCGTCGAGCGCCTCGGCATTGAGGCGGTAGTAGACGAAGCGTCCGCACGGTTCGGTGTCCACCACCCCGGCCTCGCGCAGCACCTTGAGGTGGTTGGACAGGTTCGTCTGCCTCGCGCCGGTCTCCTCGACGAGGTGGGTGGCGCACAGCGCCTCGCCCGCGAGCAGCGTGACGATGCGCAGACGCAGCGGGTCGGCGAGCACCTTCAACAGATCAGCATCGACTGACATCATCATGGGCTGATACGTTACTGGTCCGGGGAGCGAAAAGCGAACCCCCGATTCCAGGAGTCAGTCATGCCCCCCGTGGTCCTGTTGGCCGGCGGTGAGCGGCGTCTGGCCGCCGCGTACGCCGGGGTGTTCTCCGCGACGACGGTGCGGTCGGTGCTGTACGCCTCCTACGAGGCGTTGGCCGCCACCGCCACCGTGACGCCGCACCTGCCGCTCCTCGCGGAGCGGTTCGCCGCCGAACGCCTGGACGCCCTGGCACACACCGCCGGCTCCGACGCCGAGCCCCGGGTGTTGTTCGTGTGCACCGCGAACTCCGGGCGCTCGCAACTGGCCGCCGCGCTGTTCAACAGGCACGCACAGGGCGGCGCGCGCGCCTGGTCGGCGGGAACCGCCCCGGGCCCCGAGGTCGAGGCCGCAGTCCTCGCCTCGCTCGCGGAACTGGGCATCGACGCGGGCGAAGCCTTCCCCAAGCCGATCACCGACGAGGTCGTGGCCGCCGCGGACGTCGTGATCACGCTGGGCTGCCTCGACGCACTGCCCCTGGTCGCCGGCCGTCGCTACGCGGACTGGCCCGTCGCCGACCCCGGCGGCGGCCTGGCCGAGACCGTGCGCGGCATCCGGGACGAGATCGACACCCGCGTCACCGCACTCCTCACCGACCTGCGCACGAGCACCCCCGCCCCGCCCCGCTGACCCTTCCGCTCGACTCCGACACCACCACGTTCCGAAAGGACCCCCGCCATGTCCGACAAGCCCTCCGTGCTTTTCGTCTGCGTCCACAACGCCGGCCGCTCCCAGATGGCCGCCGGCTTTCTCGAACACCTGGGCCAAGGCGCCATCGAGGTCCGCTCCGCGGGCTCGATCCCCGGCGACCGGGTCAACCCGGCAGCGGTCGAGGCGATGAAGGAGGTCGGCATCGACATCTCGAACGCGACCCCCAAGGTCCTCACCACCGAGGCCGTCCAAGCCTCCGACGTCGTCATCACCATGGGCTGCGGCGACGCCTGCCCCATCTTCCCCGGCAAGCGATACCTCGACTGGGCCCTCGACGACCCGGCCGGCCAAGGCGTCGACGCCGTGCGCCCGATCCGCGACGAGATCGAGCAGCGCATCCGCGTCCTGATCGGCGAACTCACCGGCGAACAGGAGTAGGCGATATTCGGAATCGGACGCATTCGTCGTGTCGCCGGCGCCGAGCACTTGCCTGGGTGCGGGCCTCACGACGATGCGAACCGCCCTCGGCCCGCAGTGATCACGGTGGTGTGACGGACGTTGAATACGTGCCCGTGGTGGTCCTCAACGGCCAGGACTCCGACGACCAACTGCTCTCGGCGGCGTACCTGAGCATTCTCTTTCCGCTGGACCCACACCGCTTCCTCTTCCTGCCACACCTGGTGATGCAGGACGACGACCGGAACAAGAGGGTCGATCACCGCCTGAAGGTGGACGGTGGCCTCGCGTTGATGTTCAGCATGGCCACAGCCACCTGTTCCAGCACCTGCGGCACAATCCCATGCCGCACCTGAAGTTGACGGGGCCACGACTGCCCACACCCTGGGCCACCGGCCGGGATCACCCGTCCCCGTCCTACGCGATCACCTACGACGTCATGGCCCCGAACCTCACGGATCCCACACGTGACCGAAGTTCACCCCCGGGGTGGAACACGGCCGACGGGGAGCGTCGATCGAGCTCAGCCGACCGGGACCACCGTGTTCAGAATGGTCCCGACCAGGCCGAGGCGGTCGTGGACGAGGGTGAACCAGGCCCAGGTGCCGCGCTTGTCCTTGGTGAGCAGGCCGGCGTCGACCAGAAGCTTGAGGTGATGGCTGATCGTGGGCTGGCGCAGCCCGAGGGAGTCGGCGAGGTCGCAGACGCAGGCTTCCCCACCGGGGGCGGCGGCGATCAGGCTGAGCAGTTGCAGGCGGGTGGGGTCGGCGACGGCCTTCAAGGTGGTGGCCAAAGCCTCGGCGTCCTCACGAGCGAGGGGCACTGCGCCTGCGGTGCTGTGGCACGTGGTGTCCTGCTCGTTCGTCGTCACCCTTGCATCGTTCACTATTTAACTTTACGGAAGGTGAACCGAAACCCGGTCCAAGGTGAACGCCGCCTCTAGGCACCGCACAGGAGCCGATATCCCAGGGCACGCACCGTCAGTGGGGATCCGCACCCCAGCCGAGAGTGTTGCCTTGAACGGTTGAATCTAAGCAAATGCGCCTGTGAACTCCTCAAGGTCTCCCGAGCCGCCTACTACCTCCGCCACACCACGGCACCCGGCCCGCGCACATAGTGGCCGCGTTGGTCCTTGAGGATCGAACGTCGGCGAAACGACGGCGGGGCGGCGGGGCGGGACCGTAGCGTGGCCGGAGGGATGTCGGCCCACGAGGATTCCGGGTGATGGTCATGGATCCGATCACGATCGCGATGTTGGCAGCGTTGGCTGGTGGTGTCGGTGGAGAGGTCGGCCGGCAGGCTTGGGCGAGCCTGAGCGCGCTGGTGCGCCGCCACCCGGTGCGGACCCCGCCCGATGCCGCGCCGCCAACGTTCGGTGTCGAGGGTGGAGCGCCGGTGGGCGTGGGTGAGATCACGGCGTTGGAGGCCGCGCCTGCGAACCACGTGGCAGCCGAACGGTTGGAGCGTGTTCTGCGTGAACGCGCTGTTGTCGACGCCGGGTTCGAGCACGCGCTGCGCGTGTGGTCCGCGCAGCTCAGCGGCGGACTCGCGGTACATCCGGAAGCCGCGGCCGAACTCCAACGCGCTGTTGACGCCCACGCGGAAGTGGGCGCTGTGGGTCGTGTGTCGTATGCGGGTGACCACATCGACTTCAGCCACGGCAGCTTCACCGGCCCAGGGCAGGTCGTCGGCAAGATCGGCACCCAGTACCAGCAGCACCCCCCACGCTGAACCACTCGGACAGCCCTTGCCGTGGACCGCCGGGCGGGGGCATGCGGGATCGGATCGCCTCACATGCTCGCCAACGAGCTTGACCGGCAACGAAGAGCGGTGGCCACGCACCGGGATCCCGCCGGGGTGGTGGCCCGCTGGGTGAGGTCCCGGCGCTAGGTCAAGGCGTTGGTCCGACAGCGGCACCAGCCGGCTGGGCGGGCGGGTCACCGTCGGGATCGGGGTACGGACGTGATCGGGGAGATCGATGGCGAAACGCGGACAGCGCAAGAAGGCCGGAAAGCGACAGGGAGGCAGGACGGGGCCGGGCGGGGACCACGTCGACTTTCGCAGGGCTCATCTCGACCGGACCGGTCAGGTCGTCGGGGCAATCGGTATCCAGCACGTATACTCCGCAGCGGCCGTTCCGCAGGTCCTCGACATGCTCCCGGGCACCGAGAGCGCCTTCACCGGTCGCGAGACCGACCTCAACGCCCTCCTAGCCGCCCTCGCCCCAGCCCCTCGCTCAAAAGACGCAAGCGCTGGCACCAAAGCGGTGGTGGTCGCCGGGCTCGGCGGAGTCGGCAAGACTACCCTCGCCGTCGCTGCGGCCCACGCCGCACGCGAGAAAACCTGGTACACCCACACCCTCTTCCTCGATCTGCGCGGCTACGACGAACACCCCGTGGAACCAGGCCAGGCCCTCGACGCCCTCCTGCGCGCCCTCGGCACCGAGCCCGAACGCATCCCGCCCGAGGTCGAGCAGCGCGCTGGCTGGTACCGCGCCACCCTCAATGCCAGCGGAAGCCGGGTCCTGGTCGTGGCCGACAATGCCTCCACCGCCGAGCAGGTCCGACCGCTCCTCCCCGGCACCGGCCCACACCGACTCCTGGTCACCTCGCGCCACACCCTCACCACGCTGACCGCCCGACACCTGAACCTGGGCGTCCCGGATCCGGATACGTGCGCCGACCTGCTGGACCGGGTGCTGCGCATCGCCGATCCCGACGACGGCCGGGTCGGCGAAGACCCGGCTGGGGCGGCCGCGTTGGCGAATGCGTGCGGGTTTCTCCCATTGGCGCTACGGATCACCGCCGCCAACCTCACCCTCGAACCCGACCGGCCCATCGCCGAAGTGACCCAGGACCTGACCGTGGCGGGCGCCCGACTGGACCTGCTCGACGACGGCGAACGCGCAGTGCGCGCCACGTTCGACCTATCCCTGCGGCGCCTGCCGCACGACCAGGTGGAAGTGTTCCGGCTGCTGGCGCTGAGCCCCGGATCCGACATCGGCCTCGAAGCCGCCACCGTTCTCACCGGCCGCCCGCAACCCCGAACCCGCGTCCTGCTCGCCCTACTCACCCAGGCACACCTGCTCGAGTACGACCGCTCGCGGGGCGAGCGGTGGCATATGCACGACCTCGTCCGCGACTATGCCGGGGAACTCGCCCGCAGCTATATGGCCACCGGACGCAACACCCGCCGCCGCTACACCCAAGCCATCGACCGCCTCATCACAGACCACTACACCCCCAACGCGGAAGCAGCCGCACTCCACCTCGACCAAACAGCTGGCACAGTGCCTTCGGGACGATTCGCCGACCGGGCCTGGGCACTAGCCTGGCTGGACACCGAACACGGCAACCTCGTCGCCGCCGCGCTCGCCTCCGCCGCCGCGCACCCCTCAACTCCCGGACGCGCCTCCACCGCCGCCCGCTTGGCCGATGCTCTCAAGCCTTACCTGCAGTCGCGCAGACACTTCGACGATTCGGTCACGCTCGCAACCCTCGTCCTCGACCAATGCACCAAGGCGCGCGACCGACCCAACCAAGCTGGCGCGTGGACCAACCTCGGCATCGCCCTGCAGGGAGTACGCCGGTTCAAGGATGCCCTCGCCGCTCTCGAACAAGCCCGCGACACCTTCCACATCCTTGGCGACACCCACGGCGAAGCCAACGCGTGGAACAGCCTCGGCGTCACCCTGCACGAGGTGCGCCGATTCGACGAGGCCGTCACCGCTCTCGAACACGCCCGCGACACTTTCCACACCTTCGGCGACACCCGCGGCAAAGCCGGCGCGTGCAGTAACCTTGGCGTCACCCTGCGCGAGATGCGCCGGTTCGACGAAGCCGTCGCCGCCCACGAGCATGCTCGCGACGTTTACCACGCTCTCGGCGACACCCACCGTGAAGCCGGCGTATGTAACAACCTTGGCGTCACCCTGCGCGAAATGCGCCGGTTCGACGAGGCCATTACCGCCCACGAGCATGCCCGCGACACCTTCCGCATCCTTGGCGACATCCACGGCGAAGCCGACGCGTGGAACGGCCTCGGCGTCGTCCTGCAGGGGGTACGCCGGTTCGACGAAGCCGTCGCCGCCCACGAGCATGCTCGCGACGTTTACCACGCTCTCGGCGACACCCATCGCGAAGCCCACGCGTGCAACAGCCTCGGCGTCGTTCTGCGCGAGATGCGCCGGTTCGACGAAGCCGTCGCCGCCCACGAGCATGCTCGCGACGTTTACCACCTGTC
>NZ_JBHZAV010000236.1:0-12738 GCF_042754445.1 Embleya sp. NPDC059213 | reverse complement strand
CCTCGCTCGTGACTTCGTGTCCCTGCGCTTCGCTCCGGGCCACGAAGTCTTTGTTTTGCGGCTCCGCCGCTCTCCGCGCTGCGCGCGTCGATCACGGGGGCGGGCTGGGTCGGGGGCGCTGACGCGCCGAGGGGTGGGTGGGGCGGGTTGGGGTGGGTCGGGGGGCGGGTGGGGGTGGGGTTACCAAGGGATGATGCCTTCGTCCTCGACGAAGGAGCCGGTGGGGCCGTTGTTGGGGAGGGTGGCGAGGTGGATGGCTGTGGCTGCGCCCTGTTGGGGGGTGCGGGGGCCGTGGAAGGCGGTGAAGTCGGTGGCTACCAGGCCGGGGCAGGCGGCGTTGATCAGGATGTTCGTGTCGGCGAGGTGGCGGGCGTACTGGACGGTGACGGCGTTGAGGAAGGACTTCGACGGCGCGTAGGCGGCCATGATGGGGCCGATCTCGATGTTCGGGTCGGCCTGTCGGGTCAGGGAGGCGACGGCGCTGGAGACGTTGACGATGCGTGGCGACGCTGAGCGCCGCAGCAGCGGCAACATCGCGTTGGTCACCCGGATGACGCCGATGACGTTGGTCTCGACGACCGTGCGGACCAGGTCGAGGTCCAGCGTGGTGGGGTCCTGCACCCACCCCGGCCCCATGTCCCCGGAGATGCCGGCGTTGTTGACCAGGACGTCCAGGCGCCCGGCCTGCCGTTCGATCAGTGCTGCGGCCTCGGCGACGCTCCCGTCGTCGGTCACGTCCAGGGGCACCTCGAATGCGTCCACCCCGGCGGCGCGCAGCTTCTCGACGGCGGACGAACGCCGGGCCTCGTTGCGCGCTCCCACTCCCACCCGGTGTCCGAGGGCACCCAGCCCGGCCGCGATCTCGTATCCGATTCCCTTGTTCGCGCCGGTCACCAGCGCGATCTTCGTTTCGCTCATGGTGTCGATGCTCGCTCCCGGGCCAATGGCGCAGCCAACACCGATCCGGTGCCCTGTCATACCCGGTGGGTATCACCGAGGGGTATGTTGTCGGCGTGGACACTTTGGAGACCCGCGAGCTGAGGTACTTCGCAGCCGTCGCGGAGGAACTGCACTTCGGCCGCGCCGCCGAGCGCCTCGGCATGGCCCAACCGCCGCTGTCCCGGGCGATCCAACAGCTCGAACGGCGCCTCGGCGTCTCCTTGTTGGAACGCAACCGCCGCGGCGTCTCGCTGACCGTCGCGGGAGAGGTGCTGCTGCAGGAGGGCCGTGCCGCCCTGGACGCGACTACCGCCGCCGCTCGCCGCACCCGTCGCGCCGGTGGCGCCGACCGTCGCGGCGGCCCGCACAACCGTCTGGTGCTGGCAGTGAAGGCCGCCGCGTTTCACGAACTGCTCCAGAAGCTCCTGGACACCTACGCAGCCGAACCCGACGCCGTCGAGATCGAGGTGCTGCCGAGCGGTACGTGCGAGCAGGAGGAAATGTTGCGCGACGGCCGCGCCGATGTGGCGCTCATGCACGCGCCGTTCAACTCCCTCGCCGGGTTCGACAGCGAGGAACTGCTGACCGAGGGGCAGGTGGCCATCCTGCCCGTCGGGCACCCCCTCACCGCGCACGAGACGCTGTCCATGGCCGACGTCGGCAACATCCCGGGCCTTCCGCTCGCCCGCTGGCCGCGCCACGGCAGCTACCCACCCGGCCCGGGCCCCGAGGTCCACGACCAGACGCAACTCGCCCAGCTCATCGCCCTCGGACGCACCGTGGCCGTCATCCCCGAATCCGCCCGCGCCTGGTTGTGGGCCGAACACACCGCCGTCCCGCTGACCGACGCACCCCCCGTCGTCACCCACATCGCCTGGCCCGCGCACAGCCGCTCCCGTGCCCTCGCCGGGCTGGTCCGCACGGCCACCCGGCTTTGACCGCCGTTTCGGGTCCTCAGCTCGTCAGGGCGCGAGTGTGCACCTTTTCCACGGCCTTGCGGGCCGAGAGCATGGAACCGTGTTGCCAACCGAGCATGTTGCTGAGCCAGTCGCCGGCGTAGAAGACTCGGCCGGTCGGCTCGGTGAGCGGGCGGAATCGGGGACTGTTGACCACGCCGTTGTCCTGGGTGTCGGCCGGTTGCCAACCGCCCTCGACGAACGGTTCGAGACCCCACATGATCGACAACGAACCCGCCAGCTCGGTACGGGCCTTCGCGCCGTGCACCCGAACGCTGCGCTGCACCGCCTCGGCCAGGCGTTGGGCGGGCGGGAGCGACTGGATCGTGGCCTCCGCGCGTTCGAAGTAGGCCACCATCAAGCCGCGTTGGCCGCGGTAGTCGGAGGAGGGGTACCACAGCGAACCGTCCGCGCCGTAGGAGGTGAGGCCGCCGTGGATCGCGAAGTCCTCCTCCCACCACCGACTGCGGTACTCCAGGCCGATCTTGCCGGGATACTCCGCCAGGAAGCCGCGCAGTAGTGCGGTCGCGTCGGCGGGCAGTCCGGCGATCCGGGCGGCCACCAGTGGCGGCGCGGTCACGATGCAGTACTCGGCGTCGAGCACGCCGTGCGCGGATCCGCGATACGACACCCGGGTCCCGTGCGGCCCGTCGGTGATCGAGGTGACCTCGATGCCGCAGCGAATCCGCTGCCGGCCGACCCGGTCGGCCAGGGCCTCGACGATCCGATCCATGCCGCCGACCGGCTGGAACAGGGTCGACGCCATGTCGAAACCGGCGTCGAGATACCAGTGCCGGGAGAGCTGCTCGGTGAACACGCGATCCAGCGAACCCCGGGGCGGCAACGGCACACCAGGCGATCCGGCCGCGCCGGGCACGACCGCGAACCCGCGCCGGCGCGGATCACCCCGGTAGCCCAGATCGTCGCCGAGGTCGCCCATCGTCTTCAGGAATCCGAGCAGACGTTCCTTGTCGGCCGCCGTCAACTCGCGATCGAGCGCGCCCTGATCGGTCACCTTGGCCAACAACTCGGCGACCACGCCGTACGCGTCCGCCTGCGCGGTCTGAAACCTCGGCCGGTCGGAGCTCTTCGGGTCGAACACGAACGTGTTCGTGTTCGATATCGCGAACACCTCCAGAGGCACCCCCAGTTCACGGCAGTAGTCGGTGCTGACCGACCACTGCGGCAACATCCCCGGTCCGGCGTTGAAATACTGGCCGGGCGCGAAACACGCCTGCTGCGTCACGCCGTTCCGGTCGGTCAGCACGTCACCGCCGCGCACCGTGAGACTGCGCCCCCCGATCCGCGGCCGGGCGTCCAGCACGGTCACATCGTGGCCGGCCTTGCCCAGTTCGTACGCGGCGGTCAGCCCGGCCACACCGGCGCCCACCACCACGACACTCGCCGGCCGGCGCCCGGTGAGCGTGAAGTCGGACGCGCGCGGCGCCCGGAACGGCGGCGTCGCGGCGCTCGCCGCCGACGGCGCGAGACCGAGCGCCCCCATCGCGGACAACGCCGCCCCGGCACCACCCACGGCACCCACGGTCCGGAGGAATCCGCGTCGGCTGGTCGGTCGATCGAACCCTTGGGAATCGTTCATGTCTGTCTCCCACTCGTCGGGGGCCTGGAATGAAGACGGGGCACGCAAGGCAGGCGGCGGCGATCGCACGATCCGTGGTCCGTGGTCCGTGGTCCGTGATTCATAGATCGACCCGTCGATCTATTATTAGCGGACCGGTTGGGTTCCGCGTCAACTTTCCTGGGGGCAGGGCGGATGGGTACGGCATACTCCGGTTGCATTCGGTCCCGGCGGAGGAGGCACCGGATCGGCCCGGGTTGCTCGATGCCCTCGATTACCATCGGTCAATGGCAAACGATGACGAGTGCGGTGCCGGCGATCGGCGGCAGGGCGGGCAACAGGGCGACGCACCCGGGGCGTTGCCGGCGGAGGAGGGCAATCCCTGGGTGCACGGCGCGCCCACGGTCGAGCGCATCGAGGTGGTCGCGTACGACGATGCGTGGCCGGGCCGTTATGCGGTGCTCCGGGATCGCATCCGGGAGGTCCTGGTGGACGGGATCCTCGACATCACCCACATCGGCTCCACCGCCGTGCCGGGCCTCGCGGCCAAGGACGTGATCGACATCGACCTCGTGGTCGCGGACCCGCGTCGGGAGGAGACGTACGTCCCGCAACTCGCCGCGCTCGGCTACGACCTCACCGTGCGCGAACCCTGGTGGCACGAACACCGCATGTTGCGGCTCGCCCAACCGCGCGTGAATCTGCACGTGTTCGGTCCCGGCGCACCCGAACCCGTCCGGCACCTGAGGTTTCGGGACTGGCTGCGCTCGCACCCCGACGACTGCGACCTGTACGCGACCGCGAAGTCCGCCGCCGCGCCCGGCGCCCGCCATGCGATGGAGTACAACGCGCGCAAGGAGGCGGTGGTGCAGCGGATCTACGCTCGGATGCACGCGGCGGAGGGATAGCCGGGACGGAGCCGTCATTCGGGTCGGCGACGCGGGCCGATTCGCGGGGGTGGTGGGAGGTCGGCGTGCCGGTTCGCTTCGGTTTGCTTCGGTTCGGTTCGCTTTTGGATGCCACCGTGTGGTGGTGAACTTCCTTGGTGCACTCTTTGATGAACTCCCTTGGGACAGGGGCCTGTTAACGGTCCGTCAGGGAGTTTTGGTGGTGCCGACGGCGCGCAGGTGGATCAGTACGTCGTAGCTGGACACCAGGCGCGTGTTGTCGAGTTGCGAGTCCGTTGACGTAGCGGGCACCCACGCCTTCGCGTAGGAACTCCCCTGGCGTTCTGGGCCAGTTCGTCTGCACCGCCGACTCGGCGGTGATGTGCTGGTTGGGTGTGGGGAGGAACACGCCCTCACCCGTATTGCGTTGCCATACGGAATGTTGTCGGCCATCGCCTTGTCCCGGTGCAGCATGGTCGCAGGCAGCCGGCATCACGTTGTCCCGCATCCGCCGACGGTCGGCCAACGGAAGTCGCTGGTACATGTCGACGGTCTCGCCCATCCCGGCCGTGGGTCGCGATTCCCGATCCCGGTCCCGGTACAGCCGCTGAATCTCCGGCAGCAGTACGGGAGAATGGCAGGCGACGTAGGCGGTGATGGTGTCGACCTGGGCCGGACCGGCGTATGCGACATCGTTGCGGACGATGCGGAGTTCGCGGTCGTCGTGGGTGCGGTTGTATTTGCGCATCCAGCGCGACATGTCCGCGTCCATGATCCGGCCGAGGTCTTCCGGCCCGCCCCGGACCCACTCCCCCAGACGCACACCGGTGCTCCACGCCGCCTCCAGAGCGAATGTGGTGAAGCCCTTGGTCCGCACGAGGTGGCGGAGGTGGTCCTTGACGGCGACGAACTCGGTGGAACCGTGCGTAGCTTCGCCGACTCCGACGAGGTCGGCGGTGCCGATCATGCGATCGACGGCGCGCAGGTCGGCGTCGGGCGCGCCGGGTTCGGTGGAATGCGGGCGGTCGGCACCGGCTCGGAGCGCTCGCGCCGGGTCCGGCTCGGGCGTCGCCGCACCGGCGGAGGCCGCCGGGCCGAGCGTGCCCGGACACAGCGCGACGGGAGGCAGCAGGCCGAAAAGGGTTCGCCGGGACGGGTATTCGCCACGCGCGACGGTCGGATCCGGGCGAGCACGGGTTGCGCGCGGGGCGGTCGGCCATGTGCCCGGGCCCTACGAACCGGCTCGTTACAGTTCGTAGTTCGGGGGAACGAGGACTCCGATACCGGTTCGCGCGGGCACCGATTCCCGGTGATGCCGGTTCATGGCCGGAAACGATCCCCCCAGGTCACGACGCACGACCGGACGACGCGTGGTACGGGCGATCCTGGTACGGGTGATCGCAGGTGCGCTCGACGGCCGCCGCCACACCGCCCGACCGCCCGGGGCCGACGCGGGCCCCGGTCCCCCGCCGGCCGGCGCCGACCGTGCCCAAGGCATAGGTCACCGCTCGGGTGAGTTCTGCGGTGCTTGCCGGGCGGAGCACCACCGCGTCCGGATCGGCGGCGTCGGCGGCGCGTTGGTCGGCGACGTCCAGGGCCAGGTGTTCGGCGAACTCCGCGACCGCCGCGCGCTGCTCACGGTCCGGGTCGGTGTTGCCGACGGGTTCCTCGAACAGCAGGCCGACCCACGACTCCGGGTCCCGCGTGACCAGGACCTCGCCCACGTGCACCCCGCACCCGGGCAGGTCGTCGATCCCGGGCACCCGCCCCCACATCGGCACACCCCACTCGTCGGTGGGCCCGCCACACGGGTGCGCCGACCGCGCGCCCAGCGGGCAGGGGCCGCCCTCGTCCGGATCCTCGATGTGGCTATCGGATGTCATCACAGCTCCCGCGCGGACCCGTCGCCGATACGTCGACCGGGCCGCGGACACGTTCGTCCTCGCACCCACAGCCCGGCACGCCCTCGACTCCAGCACGCCCACCCCGTCCGCGCCCCCGGAGCACGCCGAACGAGGGGCCACAATGCCACGAATGCCGCAATCGGTGGGCCGGGTCCTGTCGGCGATCGTCGGCGGTATCGGGGGCGATGTCGCGTGTGGCTCCTTGGGGCCCCGGGAGCCGGATCAGCGCGCTTGGGGCAGGACCGGGACGAGGTTGTCCCAGCGGGCGATCTCGCAGCCGTCGGTGCGCCTGAACTCGGCGTCGACCGAACGGCCCGCCCACGTGCCGGTGATGCGCGCGGTGGCCGGTCCGCCGTGGATCATCGTGCAGCGCGCACCGCCGGGCACCGGCGCGAAGGGGTCCGCGTCGCCGGCGGTCGGGGCCTCCAGTCGATCGCAGGCCCGCGCGGGTTCCGGGTGGCTGCCGCCGGCGGGGTGGCATTGCAGGGCGTACGTCCGCACGCCTTCGGGATTGTCGGCCTCGGTCACGGTGAGGCGGTCCACCGTCCGGGCGACGGCGGAGGGGATCGGGCACTGGGCGACGACAACGACGGCGGCGACGGCAAGGAGGCGACGAAACAGCCTGGGGGAACTCATGCCGTCAGCGTAGTAATTGATTGGGCACGGTGCGTGACCATTCCGTGATGGGTCGGCCTCGCCCGCCCCCACCGACGGCCTCTCGGCACCCACGACACCGCCCGCCCGACCGCCATCCGCCCGTCGGCCGCCGCCGCAGCCGGAATGCATCTCCACCCTCACCCCCACCAGGCAATTCGCCTCCGCTCGCCACTCCCCGTTCCAACCTCGTGACGGGTCGTCAAAAAGCGCGCACACGCTCTCTCGTGACGCATTGGAAACCTTTCCTCCATTCATGAGACACCTGCCCGCAAACCCTTGCGCGGGAACGTTCCCGCATCAATACTCACCGGCACCTGTCCTGACGCGCGCCACGCCGCATCCGCGTCGCTGTGCCTTCTCTGTCCCTCCGAAAGAGGTGGGTTACTTGCGCATGCCCAAAACCGCCGCCCTCGCCGCCGTCGTGGCCCTGACCGCCGTCGGGTGCTCGGGTGGTGGCAGCGACAACTCGTCGGCCTCGGACCCCGGGTACCGCATCACCAAGGACAGCCCCGCCGCCAAGGGACCGCTCGACAAGGTGAAGTGGTCGCTGTACGCCGAACCGCAGACGCTGGACTTCGCGTACGGCTTCGACTACCCGATCAACACCGTGCTCGCGAACGTGTGCGACCAACTCCTGCGCATCAACCCGGATCTGACCATCTCCCCCGGGCTGGCCGCCAAGTTCACCAACCCGGATCCGCTGACCTGGATCTACTCGCTGCGCGAGAACGTCAAGTTCCACGACGGCACCGTGATGACCGCCAAGGACGTCGTGGCGAGCCTCCAGCGCCAGATGGATCCCGAAGTCGGCTCCGTGTACAGCACCGCCTTCAAGGACGTCGCGTCCATCACCGACACCGGCCCGCTCGAAGTCACCATCAAGCTCACCCGCCCCAACGTGCTGCTCAACGAGCAACTGGGCGCGTCGGCGGGCACCATCGAGAGCGCCGCCTTCCTGGCCAAGGCCGGCAAGGACTACGGCAACCCCCAGGGCGGCGTCAACTGCACCGGTCCCTTCGCCGTCAAGGAGTGGAAGCCCGGTACATCCATCACGCTCAAGCGCAACGACGCCTACTGGGACAGCGCGCTGATGCCCAAGACCGGCGAGGTCGAGTTCGTCTTCATCCAGGACCCGGCCGCGCGCGCCAACGCGTTGCTCACCGGCGAGGTCGACGGCGGCTACCTGCTGCCCACCAACTCGTACGACAAGCTCAAGGCCGGCGACGGCAAGCTGTACTTCGGTGACATCACCGGCAGTTACTCGGCCGCCGTCACCAACCTCAAGGGTGCCCTCGGCGACACGCGGGTACGACGCGCGCTGTCCATGGCGATCGACCGCGAGGGCATCATCAAGGCGGGCCTGAACGGCTACGGCACCGTCGCCAAGGCGCCCGTTCCCGCCTCCGGTTGGGCCACCATCCCCGCCGAGCAGGCCAAGGCCCAGTACGACGCGCTGCCCCCCGTCACCCGGGACGTGGCCGGGGCCAAGAAGCTCATCGCCGAAGCCGGCGCGGGTGGCAAGAAGGTCGTCGTCGCGACCAGCAACCTGGCCCCGGAGATCACCGTCGCGACCAACGCCATCCAGGCCGCCGGCAAGGAGATCGGCCTCGACGTCGAACTCCGCACCATCGCCCCGGACGCGTACACCGCGCTGTTCACCGACCCGTCCAGCCGCGCGGGCATCGATCTCCTGGTCACCAGCGGCTACGACGTCACGCCGGATCCGTTGGAGTTCTACCAGACCCTGCAGACCGGCGAGTTCGCCAACTACGGGGGCTGGTCCGACCCCGAGTACGACACGATCGCGCAGCAGGCACTGGGCACCAGCGACCCGGCGGCCCGTGCCCAACTGACGGCCAAGCTGCAGGAGATCGCGCTGCGCGAGCTGCCCGCCATCTCGCTGTGGGACTCGCCGCTGTCGCTCTACCAGGGCAAGCGCGTCACCGGCGCCACCCCGAACATCACCCAGCTTTCCTTCCCCTGGGCCGCGACCCTGGGTGCCGCGAACTGATGAACCGTCCCCTGCTCCGATTCCTCCTCGGCCGCCTCGTCGGCCTGGTACTCGTGCTGTTCGCGACCTCGTTCGTGGTCTTCAGCGCCGTGCACCTGGCGCCGGGCGACCCGGTGTCCTTCCTGATGCGCGGGCGTCCGGTCACCCCGGCGGCCCGAGCCGCGCTGACCGCCCAGTATCACCTGGACGAACCCTTCGCCAAGCAGTACTTCCTGTGGCTCGGCGACGTGCTCGGCGGCGACTTCGGTCGCTCCGTGCAATTCCGGCAGGACGTGGCCGAGTTGATCTCGCAGAAGTTGCCGACCACGCTGTTCCTGATCGTCTACGCGATGGTGCTGGTCACCGTCGTCGGACTGATCCTGGGCATCGCCTCGGCCCTTCGGCCCGGCCTGGTCGACAAGCTCGTGCTGGCCTGGACGGGCACCTCGATCGCCATCCCGTCCTACATCGCGGCGACCGTGCTCACCTCGGTCTTCGCCGTCAAACTGGGTTGGTTCCCGCTCTACGGCGCGGGCGAGGGATTCGGCGACCGAGCGTGGCATCTGACCCTGCCGGCCATCGCGCTGGCGCTGACCTTCGCGGGCCTGCTGGCCCGGGTCACCCGCTCCGCGATGCTCGACGAACTCTCCCGCGAACACGTCGAGGTGGCCCGCTCGCGAGGCGTGCCGGAGAGTCTGGTGATCCGCAAGCACGTCCTGCGCAACGCGCTCGGCCCGATCGTCACGGTGGTCGGCACCATGGTCGCGAGCATGCTCGTGGCGACCTCGATCGTGGAAACCGCGTTCAGCGTCAAGGGAGTCGGTTCCCTGCTGATCAACTCGGTGACCGTCAAGGACTTCCCCGTGGTGCAGGCCCTGACCCTGCTGGTGGTCGCCGCGTTCCTGATCGCGAACCTGATCGTCGACCTGCTCCAACCGCTGATCGACCCGCGCGTCGCGCTGGGAGGTGACCCGAAGTGAGTGCCTCCGCACCCGCGTCCGCACCGGACGCCACCGCACCGACACCGTCCACCCGGCGCGGCGCACCGGCCCGGATTCGCAAACTCGCGGCCCAGGGACCGCTGTTCACCGCGGCCGTGCTGGTCCTCGCGCTGCTCGTGCTGCTCGCGGTGTTCGCACCGCTGCTCGCGCCCTACGATCCCGACGCCATCGATCTGAAGAACTCGCTGGCCGGCACCGGCCCCGATCACTGGTTGGGCACCGACCAGTCGGGCCGCGACATCTTCAGCCGACTGTTGTACGGAGCCCGTACCGGGCTGCTGGGGCCGCTCGCGGTGGTCGGCGTGTCCACCGTGCTCGGCATCGCGATGGGCGTGGTGGCCGCGTGGCGCGGCGGTTGGGTCGACTCGCTGCTCTCGCGCTCGATGGACCTGCTGTTCGCGTTCCCGGCGATGTTGCTGGCGATCCTGTGCGTGGCGGTGTTCGGCGCGGGACTGACCGCACCGGTCATCGCGATGATGGTCGCCTACACCCCCTACGTCGGCCGCCTGGTGCGCTCGATCGCGCGCCAGGAACAGACCAGGCCCTACATCGAGTCCTATCGGGTCCAGGGCTGGTCCGGCTGGGCGATCTGCACGCGGCATCTGATCCCCAACATCACCCCGACCGTGCTGGCCCAGTCGGCGATCAACTTCGGCTACGCGCTGATGGAACTCGCGGGCCTGTCCTTCCTCGGCTTCGGTGTCCAGGCGCCCACCGCCGACTGGGGCGTCATGGTCAGCGAGGGGCAGAACCCGCTCCTCAAGGACGTGCTGCTGCCCGCCCTCGCGCCCGCGACGGCCATCGTCATCGCGGTCGTCGCATTCGGAATCGTCGGCGAAGGTCTCGCCGACCGTGTCTCCAAGCGGGATAGGTGAGCTCCGTGTTCGACAAGACGACGGCCGACGACCCGGCCACGCGGCCCGCGACGACCGAGCCCGATGCCGACACCGCCGTCGCCGCCGACGACGCGCGGGGTGTGCCACTGCTCGACATCGCCGGCCTGACTCTGCGACTGCCGGACCACGCCGCCGCGCGCCCGATCCTGAACGGAGTCGACCTGCGGGTCGAACGCGGCGAAACCGTGGGCCTGGTCGGCGAGTCCGGCTCGGGCAAGTCGGTGGCCTGCCGCACCGTGCTCGGCCTGTTGCCCAAGGGGGCGAGCACCGAGGGCACCGTCCGTGTCGAGGGCACCGACGTGCTCGCCCTGCGCGCGGCCGGGCTGCGCGAGGTGCGCCGGCACAAGGTCGCGATGGTGTTCCAGGACCCGCGTGCGTCGGTGAACCCGATGCGCCGAGTCGGTGACTTCCTCACCGAGGGGCTGCGGGTACGCGGCATGCCCAGGAAGCAAGCGTTCGCCCGGGCCGAGGAGTTGCTGACCGAGGTCGGCATCCGCGACCCGCACGGCGCGCTGCGCCGCTTCCCGCACCAGTTCTCCGGCGGCATGCTCCAGCGTGTGGTGATCGCCGCCGCCCTGGCCGGCGACCCCGCGTTGCTGCTCGCCGACGAGCCGACCACCGCGCTCGACGTCACCACCCAGGCGGAGGTCGTCGGCATCCTGCGACGCCTGCAACAGCGGCACGGCACCGGCATGTTGTTCGTGACCCACGACCTGGAGCTCGCGGCGGCGATCTGCGACCGCATCTACGTCATGTACGCGGGGCGCATCGTCGAATCCCAGCCGGTCGCCGAGCTGTTCGCCCGACCCAGGCATCCGTACACGGCCGCGCTGCTGGCCTCGACACCGCGCCTGGAGCCGGACGCGGCGCCGCCGCGCCCGATCCCGGGACGGCCGGTGTCCCTCGCGGAGGCACCCACCGGCTGCGCCTTCGCGGCCCGTTGCGCGTTCGCGATCGAGCGCTGCCGAACCGAGACTCCCGAGCTGGTGCACGACGGCCCGGCGGCCGTCGCGTGCCTGCGCGCGGACGAAGGGATCCTCCAGTGAGCACGTCCACCGACCCGGCCCCGGCCCTGCTCGAAGTCCGCGGCCTGTGCCGCACGTTCGGCGACCACAAGGCGGTGGACGACGTCGGCTTCACGCTGCCGCCCGGCGGCTCGCTGGGCATCGTCGGCGAATCCGGCTCGGGCAAGACCACCACCGCCCGGATGCTCGTCGGTCTGGAGACCCCGGACGCCGGCAGCATCACGGTGGAGGGCCGCGAACGGGCCCACCGGCCACGCACCCGTGCGGAACGCCTGGCCCGGGCCCGGGAGATCCAGATGGTCTTCCAGGACCCCTACCTCTCCCTCGACCCGCGGATCACCGTCCAGGACAGCATCGACGAGGTCCTGCGCCTGCACGCGCCCGAGGCCGATCGGCCCGGGCGGGCCACCCGGCTGGCCGAACTGCTCGACCAGGTGGGCCTGGGCACCCGCGAGGCCGGCGCCCTGCCCCGCCGGCTCTCCGGCGGTCAGCGCCAACGCGTGGCCATCGCCCGTGCGTTGGCGGCCACCCCTCGGGTGCTGATCCTGGACGAGGCGGTCGCCGCGCTCGACGTGTCCATCCAGGCGCAGATCCTGGACCTGCTGGCCCGTATCCGTCGGGAGCAGGGCATCGGCTACCTCTTCGTCAGCCACGATCTGGCGGTCGTCCGGCACATCACCGACGACGTCGTCGTGCTGCGCCACGGCCGGATCGTCGAGTCGGGTCGCACCGCGGACGTCCTGTCCGCGCCGCAACACCCCTACACCCGCCTGCTGATCGACTCGGTGCCGGGCGTGGGCTGGGACCCGGAACGCATCGCCGAAAGCCGACGCGCACTCGCCGAACAAGAGGCGTGAGCGTCGGCGCGCCGGCGCGGGGGGGCCGGGGCGGGGGGCCCCCCCCC
>NZ_JBHZAV010000235.1:0-12790 GCF_042754445.1 Embleya sp. NPDC059213 | reverse complement strand
GGGGAAGTACGTCTGCGTGGTGAGGATGCCGCGGTTGGGCGCCTGGACCTTCATGTGCAGGTGCCGGGTGCGGCCCGGGTACAGGCCGGGCACGATCGTGGTGAGCTTGTAGGCGCCCTGGGCGTTGGTGAACTGGTGGCCGCGGAAGGCGAATCCGGTGTTGTCGTAGGTCCCGTTGGTGTCCGCCTGCCAGAAGTCCAGGAGCACGTTGGCGAGCGGCTGACACTGGCGGCCGAAGACGTAGCCGGTCACGGTGAGCGGGATGCCCGGGGTGCTCGACGTGGCGAGTACCGTGCGCAACGGCGAGTTGGGCTTGAAGTACGGCCCCTCGGTCTGCGCGATCGTGGGTGCGTCGCCGTCGTGGCAGAACGGCGTCGGAGCCAGATCGGTGCCCGAGTCGCGCGAGGAGCGGGCCAGCGCGGGGACGCCGCCGATCAGGAACGGCAGGGGCGCGGCCACGAGCGCGGCCTTGAACAGGTTCTTCCGGGTGATGCCCCGCGAAGCGGCTTCGTCCGGCGCTTCGCTGTGCGGCTTGTCGATGTCCGTGTCGTCGATGTCCACGTCGACCTTCCTCGGCGGCGGCGGGTACGGGCGTGTCGACTCGACGGCATCGGCCCACAGCGACCGACACCGGACGAGGTCACCACCCACGATCGTCTCGAATCTATGCGGGCCGATCGGGCGGGGCGATGCACAGAGCACGGCCGTCATAGTCCTTTTCACGGATGTCGTGGTGATGGTCCGACCGCGCAGGCACGCGCCGACCTCGCGGCCGCGATCAAGCCGGCGAGAGGGCGCGAGCGAATATCATCCGCCCCGCCCGCCGCCGAGGACCGGATACGGAGCGCGCGAACGGGCAGGCCCGGGCGGGAGTGCCGGACCCGGGACGGTCGGCCGCGCACAGCGGTAGCCCGCCGACGACCGCCCGGACGCGGGAGCCGCCGCCCACGGAGGAGTCGGCGGAACTCGAGAACCGGCTCGCGCGCGACTTCGAAGACAACCTCGGCACCCGGATTGCCGAGGCCCGGGAATGCCGACGCCGGTGGCTCTGCGAGGTCTCGGGTCTCGGGTCTCGAACAGACCCTGGTCGCGCTGCGCGGAAAGAGGGAACGTGTCGAACGCCTGACGACGACGGCATCCACGATGCGCCCGGGGCCGTTCATTCAGCGGCGGCCCGTCCGAACGGGCCTTCCGAACCTGGACGCGGGCCCGTCCGCCGAGACCGGCAACGTGCCGCAGCAGTGTGCTGTCGGTTCGAGATGACAGCCTCGACCGCCATGGACACCAACGGGTTCTGGACGCTGATCGAGGACGCCCGCAGCCAACTGCCCGATCTCGCGGACAGCAACGCGCTTGCCCACCAGGCCAGTTCTCTGTTGGCTGCTCGCCCTCGCGCCGAGATCATCGCCGGCCAACAGGCTCTGTGGGACCTGATGGCCGCGTCCTACCGGAGTCCGCTGTGGGCCGCCGCCTACGTGATCAACGGCGGATGCTCCGACGACGGCTTCGACTACTTCCGAGGCTGGCTGATCCTGCAAGGCCGCGACACCTTCGAGCGCGTCCTCGCCGACCCCGACGCACTCGCCGAACTCCCGGCGATCAGAGCCGCAGCGGCGGACGGAGCGGACATCGACGGCGAGGAAGCACTGAGTATCGCCTGGAACGCACACGAAACGGCGACCGGCGAAGAACTCCCCGCCGATGTGTTCACCATCCGATACCCGAATCTCGACCCCGACTGGAACTTCGACTTCGACGATCAGGCCGAGATGAGACACCGTCTGCCTCGCCTGACAGCGCTCTACCAGTACTGATCCAGCCGCGACCTCCGCGACGTGTCGGCAGGACGGCGTGTAGATCGCTCCGAACGTCCGCTCTGCTCTGCGGCGGGGCGGGGCGGGGCGGACGCTCACCTCCGACGTTTCTCGCGCCTTGTCCCACCTTCGCCGACACGGTGCCGATCGTCGTTTCACCGACCTCCGCAGCCGCGCCGGTGCCGTTGTCGAGTTCGTCGAGTGGCGCCAGCCTCCCGAGCTTGAGTTGCCTCCTGACGGCGCCCTGCGGGCGTTGCGCGGCCGTGCGCCGATGTCTTCGTCGCCGGTGGTGCATCCGGGGCGGAACTCCTCCAAGGATCTGTCCCATTGGAGTACGGGTGTACCTCGTCGATGCCCGCGTTGGCGGGCAATCACCGGGGTCAGCCGCCGCGTACGAGGCCGTCGTCGGTGGCCTCGGCCCCGGTTTCGTGGCGGCCGTCGGTTCCGGCCGTCGGCCCGTTTGCTTGTCCCCGTTCCGCGGGCGTGGTCGGATCCGGTTTCTCCGCGCTGTCGCCGGCGTCGTGGAGGTGGGGGCGACCGGCGGCGTCCGGAGGGTCTCTGCGGGTCGTGCACCGATCCCGCCGGTGACCACGTACCGGGTGATGGTGACCGGGGTCGGCTGGCGCGGCCTGTGTGTCGAGCCGAGTGTCGTCTCGTGGTTGCCCTCGGGCTGTCGGGTCGTGGACGTTTGCGCCTTGCTGCGGGGACTCGTCCGCGAAGTGTCGAGATGGACCCGCGTTGTCGTCGATGTGTTCCTGCACGGGATCGGAAGCCTCATGCTGATTCCGGTCGTTGTCCCGTTGCCCGCCGGTCCGAGGTTGCGCCTGTTGTGCGACGCGTTTCTCCGTCGGCCCGCCTGCGGGCTGGGCGACGGTCCTCGGCGCGGGTGGACGCGCGCTTCGCCGTCTGTTTCGTGGCGGTGCGGGCGTGGGTTTCACCCGTTGGCTCGGCGGGCCTGCGTTCCGCGCTCGTTGTGCGACCCGGTCGCGGGCGTGCGGGTCTTCCGGGGGGCGACCACGTTCGGGTACAGAATTCTGGCTGCGTTCATCGTGGTGTTCGGGAGCCTTCTCGGCCGCGCTCGTCGACGGTTTGCGGCCCCGCTGCCATCCGGTGGCGATGGGCGAGGGGGATCTGCTCGTGGCGTCACGACCAGGGAGCGACGCCGGCCGTTCCGGCGTCGGGGGAGAAGCCGCACGGCCGGTGGAAGGTGTGTCCGGCGGGCGTGCGCGAGTCTGTCGGGGCATCGCCATGCAACGGCCCGCCGTCCCAGGCGACCTGGACCGTGCCGGCCGTTGTCGGTGGAGGCGCAGCGTCTGTTCGAGGTTGCCGTGGCCGGCCTCGCGGAACCGAGTCGTGTGCGCGGGCCGGTGTTTCGGATGCGCGGGGTGATGTTCCGCGCGTGACTCGGGGCTTGCCGGTCGGCGGTGGCGGCCACCGTCGCCGGGCGACGACGGTGGGCGGGGCCGCCGCGTCGCGCGGTGGGGACCGTCGGGCCGGGTCCCGGTCGGCGCGGCGGAGGTGACGCGTACGCCTGCGGGCGCGGCCTCCGGAGAGGACGCGCCCGCGGGGTGCCGGCGGGGGTGCGGGGTCAGACGCCGATCGGGACCTTCGGGGCCGGGGCGTTCGTCGCCGCCTCGGCGCGGGTGCGTGGGATCAGCGCGGCGGTGACCGAGCCGATGCCGGCCAGGGCCACGCCGACCCACAGCGCGGGGACGAGACCGTCGACGAAGCTCTGGGACGAAGTGAAGCCGCCGTTGGCGCTGAAGACCGAGGCGAGCACCGCGACGCCGAGGACGCCGCCGAGTTCGCGCATCGCGTTGTTGGCTCCGGAGGCGACACCCTGCTCGTCGGTATGGACCACGGACATCAGCAGGCCGGCGGTGGGGATGAAGTACAGCGACATGCCCAGTCCGCTGAGGATCAGGGCCGGGATCTGCTGCGCGTAGGTGACGTCGGTCGACGCGGTGAGCGCGAACCAGGCCAGACCCGCCGCGCTCAGGGCGAGACCCGCGACGACGAGCGGCCGGCCGCCGATCCGGGCGGCCAGCGGGCCGGCGAGCGGCGCGATGACCACGGGCATCATCGTCCACGGCAGGATCCGCAGACCCGCTTCGAGCGGCGAGTAGCCCTGGACGCCCTGGAGGTACTGGGTGAGCAGGAAGATCGAGCCGAAGACGCCGGCGAACATGAGCAGCCCGGAGAAGGTCAGGGCGGTGAAGGCACGGTTGCGGAACATCGTCATGGGCAGCATGGGCTGTGCGGCGCGGCGCTCGTAGCCGACGAAAGCGGCGAGCAGTACGACACCGACGGCGATCGGGGCGATGACGCCGACGCTGGACCAGCCGTGGCCCTCACCGCGGACCAGCCCGAAGACGAGGCCGAGCAGGCCGAGGCTGACGAGGACGGTGCCGACCGGGTCGAGGCGGCTGTTGGGGCCGAAGCTCTCGTCCACCTTGCGCAGCGTGAGCGGGACCAGGACCAGGCCGAGCGGGACGTTCAGCCAGAAGATCCACTGCCAGGAGCCGTGTTCGACGACGGCACCGCCGACCAGTGGGCCCAGGGCGACAGCGAGTCCGTTGATGCCGCCCCACAGACCCAGGGCCATCGGGCGCTTCTCCGGGGTGACCGCGCGGGTCAGAACCGTGAGGCTGATCGGGAGGATCGCGGCGGCCCCGGCACCCTGTAGGGCGCGGGCGACGATGAGTGTGTCGGAGTTCGGGGCGATCGCGGCGATCGCGGAGGCGACCGTGAAGATCCCGATCCCGGTCGCGAAGATCCGGCGGCGGCCGAATCGGTCGCCCAGTGCGGCGCCCAGCATGAGCAACACCGCGAAGCTGAGGGTGTAGGCGTTCACCGTCCATTCCAGCTCGGATATCCCGGCGTCGAGGTCGTCACGGATGGACGGCAGGGCGGTGGTGACGACGAGGTTGTCGAGCGAGGCCATGAAGAGGGCGAAGCTCGAGGCGAGGAAGGTCCACAGGACCGTGCGCGATCCGGTCGCGGGTCGCGCCTGCTGCTTGCTCATGGGATCCCTTGGGGTCGAGTCCGGAGGTAGTGATCGATGACTTACTATCGAGGAGACACCGAATTTAGTTATTGATTACTAACTTTTGAGGGTCGGAGAGTTCAGCCCCGACGGCTGCCCGCGGTGCGCGAAGAAGCTCCGGCGGGTGGCGCGAACGGGGTTCAGTCGGACGGCGTGGCGGCGGGTGGCTCGCCGAACCGCTCGGGGCTCTCGCACAGGTCGCAGCTGAGCAGCTCGCCTTCCGCGGAGAGCGTGTCGTTGAAGTACCGGTCGCGGGGCAGGTCGAGCGAGGCGACGACGTTACAGAGCATGCCGCGAGCGAAGAAGTTGGTGAGCTCGTCGCCGTCGGCTCCGGTGACCTCGCGGACGAACGAGTCCAGCCGATCCCAGAACCTGCGGATGTCGGCCCGCAGTTCGGGGTCCTCGGCCGCGGCGTACGCCTGGAGCTGGATGCGCAGCAGATCGGTGTCGTTGCCGAGGAAGTCGTGGTAGGCGTGCGCCATCGCATGCATCGCCGGGAAGCCGGTGAGACCTTCGGTGGCGCGGCGGAAGCGCTCCTCGACACGGTCGAAGCCGTACTCCACGGTGGCGAGGAAAAGCGCCTTCTTGTCATCGAACAGGCGGAACAGGTACGGCTGCGAGACGCCGACGCGCTTCGCGATCGCCGCGGTGGAGGTGCCGTTCAGGCCGCCCCTGGCGAACTCGGCGACGGCGGCGCGGATGACTGCGACGCGACGTTCGTCGGCGCTCATCCGGACGGTGCCGGTCGCGCGGCTGGGGGCTGCCATGTGAAGTAAGTTATTACTCAATAACTGTGCCGTCAAGCCCGAAGCTCGGGCCCATTTCGAGGGCACTCGGCGCCACCGCGACCGCGCTCGGCGCAGCCCCGAACCGTTTGGCGATCGATGTGGAAACCGCGTTGGGAGTCGGCATGAGCCGCGAACCGACCGCGCCATACCGGAGTCTGACGCACGATCACGTGCCGGTGTTCCGGTTCCGGTTCCGGCTTCGCGTGATCGCGTGACCACCGGACGAGGTCGCCGGGCGTGGGGCACCCGACATGTCCGGCGCTCGCCGGGCATTTGCGGCGAGCGGGTGTCGATCTCGACGGTGGTGGCCCGGTCGGAGCCGAGGCGGGCAGCCGGGAGCGCGGCGTTGGTGCGTCGGGCCGGCCGGAGCACGATCGGCGATCCGGAGGCCGCTCGCGGTACGAAAGCGGCGCGGCGGCGCTTCGGGCGTCACACTGCGGCCGAAGCGCCGCCGCTGCGGCTGCTCATGCCAGCGGCTCGTGGTTGACCCAGATCGCCTTGTACGGGTAGCGGCTCTGCCAGCGCTTGATCAGGTCGATCGCCCCGGGCATGCCGAAGGTCGCGTTCAAGGCATCGAGATCGGCCACGCGTAGCTGCAGGATGGCGCTGGCGATGGCCACCGGAGCGTGGTCGTCGCCCGGGACACGAATATGGTGCCGGGCCGCGACCGACTCGACCAGATCGGAACCCATCACGAGCTCCTCGAACTCCTCGAGGTACCGGTCCAGCTCACTCGCAGGAATCGGACTGTCGAACGCCACGATCATCGTGTGGTGAATCATGCCTCCAGGGAACAGGCGTTTCCGGCGCCTGTCCAAGATCCATCCGTTCTCTTTCGATGCCTGGCAGGAATGGATTGCGCGGTAGTGTCGCGGCATGGCCGAGCTGGAGACCCGCGAGCTGGAGTACTTCGTCGCCGTGGCCGAGGAACTGCACTTCGGTCACGCAGCGGCCCGCCTGGCGATCGCGCAGCCGGCCCTGTCCAAAGCGGTCCGGCGCCTGGAATCCCGGCTCGGCGTGACGCTGCTGGAGCGCTCCAGCAGGCACGTCGCCCTCACTCTCGCCGGCGAAGCACTCCTGCACCACGGCCGGCACGCCCTCAACGCCGTCGGCGCGGCCGCCGAGAAGGCCCGCCGGGCCGGCGATCGGCAGGCCCATCTGCGCCTGGTGATCAAACCGGGCGGCGACGCGAACCTCCTGTCGGGCATCCTGGCCGCCTACGCCGGCCGGCCCGACGCCCGCCGGGTGGACATCCTCTTCGGCGGAGCCACCGACCGCGCCGACTACGTCCGAGATGGCCGCGCGGATGTTGCCCTGCTGTATGCGCCGTTCGACGACATGACCGGCCTGGACCACGAAACCCTGATGGTCGAAGGACGTGTCGTGATCCTGCCGCCGGACCACCGGCTCGCCTCTCACCCGGAGGTCACACTCGCCGACCTCGCCCGGGAGACACTGCCACGCTGGAAGGGTGTGCGCTGGACCGGAGCACCCGAGACGGAGCCGGGCCCCGAGGTCACGGACGCAGCCGAAGCCCTACACATGATCAGACTGGGACGCACCATCGCGATGTTGCCCCGCTCGCTGGCCCAGCCCATGCACCCCGACCTCGTCTACCGGCCCGTGATCGACGCCCCCCACAGCGAACTCGTCCTCGCGTGGGCACAGCAGGACCGCCGCCGCCTGGTCGCCTCCTTCGTCGCCGCCGCTGTGGATGCCGCAGGGATGACTTGAGGATGCGGATGATTCCGTACGATCCGGGTGCCATGTCGCAACAACCGGAAGGCGGTGCCGCGTTGTTCGGGCGCGGCGCTCCGACCTGTGGTGGGGTACCGATGGCGAATGTTGGTCCGTGTTTTGCGACATGGGACTTCGGTTCGTGAATCCGGTGTGCTTCGTTGCGAAGCACGGGGCCCTGCCGGAAGCGGTTCGTGACCTATGTCCCCAGGCATGCCACACCGGCCGCCGGCCACCCGCCGGCCACCGGTCCGGGCCGCCCGGGCTGTGCGCCCGCGCGCGGGATCCAGCGACGACATCCATCGGACGAAGTGGAATACGACATCGATACGCCGGGCAATCGCCGACGAAACGATTCGACGCGCCGTGGGCACCCGACACTCGAAACCCGACACGCGACACGCGACACGTGGGAAGGAGAGTTGAGAACCGCGTAGCGCCACACAGTGCCGCCCCGACACGATCGCGGCTCCGTCTCGGACAACGCCGTACCCGCCACCGCCGCCACACACGCGGCGCGGCGACCGTGAACGGCCGCCGCGCCCGGGCTCGTTCGCCTCATCTCACGCGGTCGGGCACGTGGCTCCCGGCAACGTCAGCGCCACCCGCGCATGCGACACCACGACGCTCACGCCGGACAACAACGTGATCCGCAGCGCGTTGACCGTGATCCCCCGACCGTTGGGGTCGACCACCCGCTCGTTCACGCGCACCGTCGCCACCAGCGGGATCGTGATATCCACGTTGACGTTGGGGTTCACCACCGGCACCCCGGCCACCCGCAGGTTCGCCAACGTGACCGAACCGCTCGGCGTCGCACCGCCGTTCGCGTCGCCCTGCACGGTGGCGACCGCTTCGACGACGTCCGCCGTGACCAGTCCGCCGAGCAGGTTCACCCCGGCCGTCTCGGCGCGCGCGTTCGCCCGCTGCAGGCCGTTCGCGTCGAACGTGCCCTCCGCGCGGGTGGTGACCACGCCCGCGTTGCCGACGACGCCCAGCGATACGGTCGCGACGTTGTCGGTGTCGACCGCAGCGACGTTCGAGCACGTCACGTCGGACGCGGCGATCGGGCCGATGTTCGCGAGCGGGGACGTCAGCGCGGCCCCGTACGCGTGCGCGTCGAAGCGCATCGTGTCGAACACGACGCTCGCGCACCCGGGCAGGCTCACCCCGACCACGTTGGTGAAGCCGGCCGCGCAGTTCGTGTACGTCCCGCGTGCCGCCGAGGTCACTTGGACCTGCGCCGTGCAGGATTCCTGACCTGCCGTCAGGTTGCCGGATACGTCGACCGTGCCCCCACCCGCCGGCGCGACGACCGAACCGGAATCGCACGTCGTCGTGGCCACTCCGGTCGCCTTGAGCCCGGCCGGCAGCGCGTCCGAGAACGACCAACCGGGCTTGGCGCCCAACTCGTTCGTGTTCGTGATCGTGAAGGTCAGGGTCGAGGTGCCACCGGTGAGCACCGGCGTCGGCGCGAAGCCGATGTCGACCTGCGGGCTCGCGTCGACGAGCTTGACGTTGTCGAAGGCCACGTCGTTGCCGGTGCCGCTCGGCTGCTCGTTCACCAGTCGGATGCCGGCCCGGTTGCCGGCGAACAGCACGGCGCCGTTGCTGGTGAAGGTGCCGACCTTGGCCCCGCCGATCGTCGTCGTGGCATCCACACACGCCTCGATCGGGCGCGTGAACGCGGGCGTGGCCCGGTCGCCGTCGAGCAGGTAGAAGCTGAACTTGGAGTGGTTGGCGAAGCAGTTGACCTCGGCGATGTCGACCGAGAACGCGATGAAGCGCCGCCCCGCAGGCAACGGGATCGGTGCCGCCGTCTCCAACTGCACCTTGCCGGCCCCCGGATTGCCCGCGGTGTACGCCGTCACGGCGTGGTTCGTGGTCGAGGAACCGCCCGACCACCGACCGAGTACACCCGCGAGGTTCTTGACCTGAGCCCAGTCGCCCGAAACGCACCCGCTGCCGGCGGGAGGCGTGGTCGACGCGGCCGGCGACGTCACCCAGCCGTTGCACGCGGTCAACCAGGCCGGGTCGGCGGTGTACGTCTCGCCCACCGGCGGACCACCGGTGTAGTTCGTGAGCAGGGTCGGCGTCGCGCCCTGGCCGTTCTCGAAACCCTCGGCGAAAATCGCCGCAGGCGCCTGCGGCACACCCGGCGTCCCGGGCGCGGCCTGCGCGCCGCCGATGGCGAACGGCGCGGTCAGACCCGCAACCGCCACCGCGATCGATATACCGACGCTGCCGAAGCGCCCGGTGAGCCGTTCTCTCATCGTGGACATGACGAAACCCCCTACGTCGCAAGGTGTCCGACCCCACGACCCACCCCGCAGGGCGGGCCGAGGACGGCAAGGCCGGACCGATCGCGGGCACCACGACCGGCCCGGCACATCGCCTCGAGCAGCACAGCACCCACAACGCCGAACACCCGCCTCCCGGCAGCCAAACCACACCTACAGGTGACACCGTCGCGCGCCGGCGCACGCACCGACCACCACGCACCTCCACCCTCGACCTGCGCCTCACTACCCCCGATCGCCCGACTGATCCAGCCGGCACTCGCATCCGGGATGCTTCCGGGCGAAGCAGCAGCGGGGGCGGACCGGCCTGGAGGCGACGCCTGCCAGCGCGGGCCATCGAACGTGGTGGCGCATCGGCCATCGCCCGATCCACCGGGCATTCCCGCGCTATTGACTCTCCTCTCTCGTCGAATGAGGACCGGGCGGACACCCGCCCGGTTGTAGGTGCGGCAGATGGCCTCGGTGAACTGGGCCTGCGCCCTCCGGCCCGTGAACGGGACATCAAAACAGCGGGGGCAAACCCCCATAGCCCGCCCGCCACCGCCAAATTCCCCCACGCCCGCCCGCGCCGCACCCCACCGCCCGGGCGTGGCCGTCCGGTGGGCGTCCAGCCACGGACTACTGCTGCCAAGACCAAGCCGCAAGCACCCGCCCCCTCGTCAAGCGCCCGCAGCACCTCGCGGTCCAAGGCTTTGACGATGCGCATCGAAGGGGGAGAGGCCGGCTCCCCATCCGCTCCTCGACGGCCCGGCCCGCCCACGAGACCCACCCGCCGGCGCACGGTGAGGCGCGGAACTCCCTTGCGGCGCACCGGCAACGGCGGCGGTGGCGTCCCTTGCGTAGTCCGGCACTGGTCACGTGCTGGAGTATCCAGGCATGTTCTTCCGGGCCAGTGGTGTCCCGGTCCCAGGCCAAAGACCGACGCGCCATCACCTGCCCGCGCCGGCTCGTGGGGCCGGTCCAGCGGCGACGTCGCCGGCCATCGGGGGAAGTCCCTGTGGTGCCCCGGCCATCCGGATGCGAGGTTGATCTCGTCGAAGTGCGGTACGGGGCGGGGGGATCGTGGGAAGACTCGGATGGGCCGTCGTGCCGTTCGCGGTGGCCGGGGTGTTGCTGTTGTCGGGATGTGGTGGAGACGACGACGAGCGCGGCAAGGGGGATTCGCCGGTGGCGAACCAGCGCGGCGACGACACCCCGGCCCAGGTGTTCAACATGCCGGACGGGTTCGGGAACTTGGCAACCAAGTGCGTCGGTCACGGATTTCGCGCCTACGTGACCACCAACGCGAGCGGCCCCTCCAACGTGCAGATCGTCCCCGACGCCGCATGCGCCGGGTGAACACGACGCGGTGGGCGCTCGTCGTGTCGGTGGTTTTGGTTCTCGGTGCCGTCACCGGTTGCTCGCAGAAGTACTACGACGAACGCGGCAAGGCCGACGGTCCGGTGCTCGGTGGTCGGGGAGATGACAGTCCAGCGGAGGTGTTCAACTTTCCCGACGGGTTCGGGAACCTCGCAACCAAATGTGTCGGGCCCGGCAAGCGCGCCTACGCGACGACCAAGGGTTCCGTGTCGATCGGCGAGGACGAGGTGATCATCCCCGCGAACGCGGTGATCGTCGACGACCCGAGCTGCGCGCGGCGCTGAGTCGGCCCGTCGCTGTCTGCCGGACGTCGCACGAGGCGCCGACGTTGCGGCGGCCGATGGCCGCATATGAGCCCACCCAGGGGCCGAGGCCGGCGCCGGCACGGACGTCGAGCAGGTGGGTGACACCGGCGACGACCCGACCCCAGCCGTCCTTGCCGTTGCGCGCGGGCCGGTAGCGGCCGTTCGCGGCGGAGTCGGCCGTGTCCAGCGACACCGACATCGCGTCCACGCCCAACGCGACGATACGTTCGGCCATGCCCTCGCGGGCGAGGGGATCCCGTTGACGCACACCGCACCCCCTCGACGCCGGCGTCCTCGATCGCGGCCACCGCGCCCAGGACCGCCGGCCCGGCACCCGTACCCCGACCGGCGTGTACACCCCCGTGGCCACCTGCCGCATACCGGCCCTGCTCCCGACATGGCCGGCCACCGAACTTGCCCGCACCGACCACCCCAACCCCCGGCGAAAGCCCATTTGTGCCGCCTCAGACCCGGCTTGCCGGCGTTGCCGCGGGCGGCCACGCGAACATCGCGGCCAAGGCGTCGGCCGCCCGTCGGGAACATCAGGACCGAGTTCCCCGCTCCGGAGCGGGTGACGACGAGCAGCGCCCTGCTCGCACGATTCGGGCGGCGGGGAGCCAGCCGAACTCGTCCGCTGCATCGACCAGTTGATCGATTCCGACGGCCTGTGTGGGGTGCGGTGGGGGTGTCATTGGGATGTTCGAGTCCCCGTGTTACCGGAGGTGGGGGGTGTTCTCGGCCGGCCGGAGGGGGTCTTCGTGGTTGATCCCGGTGACACCTTCCCGAATGTGCGGTGACAGGAAGCCGTATCGGCCGGTGTCGAGTTGCCCGTGCCTCCTTCCGGTTTTCGGTTGTCGGGCCGGATCAAAGGCGGAAGTCGGATCGGTCGTTGCCGGCGGTTCGCGGCGCCCGATCGAGGTCCCGGTCCCGGTTCGGTTCCATCGCATGCCGAGGGCTGTGAGTGCTTCGATGCGCTCCGCCGGCCATGTCGCGTGCCGTTGCGGGGCGTTGGCGAGTGCGATATCCGGCTTCACCGTGTGTTCCGGGCCACGGATCTCGATCGTCTCGACGTGCGTCCGCGGCACGACCAAGATGAGCCCGGAACGGCCGTGATGACACGGGCGCGGAGGGTGTCGTCGAGGTGGCCGAGGCGGTGACCGGTCGCACACCCGTCGGCGGTGTGGACACCGGCTTCGGGCCCGTCACCCACGACGACGAACGCCTGGTCGGCGGCGAGAGCCGCCTTGATCGCCGGTGGTGCGTTGACCGGTGTCGGCGCCGTCCCGGTCCGGCGTCGGCGCGTGTTCCTGAGCGTGGCCTGAGCAAGGACCGAGTGCAGGGGTATCGGCGTGGGCGTCTTCGGGGGTGCCGGCCGGACCGGTGGATCGAGATCGTCGCGGAGAGGATCAGACGGGGCGAGACACCCTGACCCGTTGGGCAC
>NZ_JBHZAV010000234.1:0-12917 GCF_042754445.1 Embleya sp. NPDC059213 | reverse complement strand
AACCCGGTCGTGGTCGGCACGTTGCGTCGTGACCAGGGCGGCGTGCGGCGCCTGTACACCTCCCTTGCCGAAGCCTTCGTGCGGGGCGTGCCGGTCGATTGGACCGCCGCCTTCGCCGGTGCCCGACCGCGCCCGGTCGAACTGCCCACGTATCCCTTCGAGCGCAAGCGCTACTGGCTCGACGCCGTCACCCCGGCCGGGGCGGCGACGACGGGTGGTGGCGCGGGCTCGGGGGCGGCGATCGACGCGGCGTTCTGGGCGCTCGTGGAGAGTGGCGACCGGGCCGGACTGGCCGAAGCGCTGGGCGCGGACGCCTCGGCGGAGACGCTGGGCGCGGTGTTGCCCGCGCTGTCCTCGTGGTGGGACCGCACCCGGTCCGGCGCCGCCGTCGACGCGTGGCGGCATCGCATCGTCTGGCGCCCGGTCGGCGGTCCCGGAGTCGGCGGCCTCCGCGGGACGTGGTTGCTCGTGGTGCCGGAGGAGCCGGCCGCGATCGGGTGGGCGGACTTCCTGACGCCGCTGCTGAGCGCCGCCGGTGCTCGGGTCGAGCGGGTGTCGGTGGCGCGTGACCTGGCCGAGCGGGCCGCGTTGCGGGTCCTGCTGACAGGACAGCACGAGTCGCTCGCGGGTGTCGTGTCGCTGTTGGCCCTGGCCGAGGGCACCGTGCCCGGGTTCGACGCGGTGCCCTGGGGCGCGGCGGCGACGGTGGCGCTGGTCCAGGCGCTCGACGATGCCGGGGTGTCGGCACCGCTCTGGGCGGTCACCAGCGGTGCGGTGTCGGCGGGCCCGGCGGATCGGGTGCGGGTGCCCGAGCAGGCGTTGGTGTGGGGCTTCGGCGGGGTCGTCGCGGCCGAGAGTCCGCGGTCCTGGGGCGGTTTGATCGACCTGCCGGGCGAGTACCCGGGCTCGGACGCCGAATCCCCGGTGTGGGCCCGCCTGTCGGCGGTGCTGGCCGGAGCGGTGGACGAAAAGGACGTCGCGGTGCGGCCGACCGGCGTGTGGGGACGTCGGTTGGTGCGTGCGCCGCTCGGTGCCGCCCGACCGGCCGGGAATTGGCGGCCGTCCGGCACCGTCCTGGTGACCGGTGGTACCGGGGCACTGGGTGGGCATGTGGCCCGCTGGGTCGCGGCGCGCGGGGCCGAACACGTGCTCTTGGCCAGCCGGACCGGCGCGGCTGCGCCCGGCGCGACGCGGCTGGCCGAGGAGATCGGCGCACTGGGCGCCCGGGTGTCCTTCGCCTCGTGCGACGTGGGGGATCGGGACGCACTGGCCGGCGTACTGGCCGACGTTCCGATGGAGTTCCCGCTGACCGCGGTATTGCACGCGGCGGCGATCCTGGACGACGCGGTGATCGGCGACCTGACCCCCGACCAGCAGCAGCGGGTGTTGCGGGTCAAGGTGGACGGCGCCCGCCATCTCGACGAACTCACCCGGGACGCGGACCTTTCGGCATTCGTGCTGTTCTCCTCGGTGGCCGGCCTGTGCGGAGTCCCCGGGCAGGGCAACTACGCGCCGGGGAACGCGTATCTGGACGCCCTCGCCGCCCGTCGTCGGGCCGACGGGCTGCCCGCGACCTCGGTGTCCTGGGGGCACTGGGCCGGGGGTGGGATCGCCGCGCCGGAGATCGAGGAGCGCCTCGGTCGACAGGGGCTGACCATGCTCGATCCGGCGCTCGCGGTCGAGGCGCTCGGACGGATCCTGGACGCGGACGAGAGCCACCTGACGGTGTGCGACATCGACTGGGACGTGTTGTTCCGGGACCGTCCACACCCGCTGGTGGCGGAACTCCTGCGCACACCCGCCGGATCGGCCGGATCCGTAGGCCCGACCGCGCCCGTCGGATCGGCCGAGTCGGCGGCGGACAGGCTCACCGCGACGCTCGCCGACCTGGCTCGGGAGGAGCGCCGGCCGCACCTGGTCGCACTGGTGCGCACCCAGGCGGCGATCGTGCACGGGCACACCTCCGCCGACGCGGTGGCGGCCGGGAAGCCGTTCCGCGACCAGGGGTTCGACTCGTTGACGGCGGTCGAGCTGCGCAATCGGCTGACCGCCGAGACCGGCCTGCGGCTGCCCGCGACGCTGGTCTTCGACTACCCGACCCCGAACGTGCTCGCCGAGTACCTGCACGGCGAACTCGTCCCGGACCTGCTCCCCGACGCCGACGCGGTGCGGGCCGAGATCGACCGGCTGGAGGCGCTGCTCGCGCACGCCGCCGCCGGTGATCCGGCCGAGCATGCGGCGACGGCGGTACGGCTGACCGAGATCGCCGCCCGCTGGGCCGCCGGCGCGGCGCCGGCCGGCGATCCGGAAGGGGCCGAAGTCGCGGGCATCGCCGAGGAGATCGACTCGGCCACCGACGACGAGCTCATCGAATTCATCGGCAAGCAGTTCGGCATCTCCTGACTTGTCGGTCCCTGCGAAAGGCACAACCACCATGAGCGACCAGCAGATCCGCCACCTGCTCAAGCGGCTCACCGTCGAGCTGCACGACACCCGGGAACAGCTCAAGGAGGCGCAACACCCGACGCCCGAGCCGATCGCGATCGTCTCGGCGGCCTGCCGGCTGCCCGGTGGCGCCGAATCGCCCGAGCAGTTGTGGCGCATCCTGGCCGAAGGCATCGACGTGGTCGGCGACTTCCCGCAGGACCGCGGCTGGGACGTCGAGGAGCTGTACGATCCCGATCCCGATCGACCCGGCAAGACGTACACCCGGCAGGGCGCGTTCCTGCCCGACATCGCCGGTTTCGACGCCGAGTTCTTCGGCATCTCGCCGCGCGAGGCACTCGCCACCGACCCGCAACACCGGCTTCTGCTGGAGACCGCCTGGGAGCTGTTCGAGCGGGTCGGCATCGATCCCGGCACGCTGGCGGGCAGCCGGACCGGGGTGTTCGCCGGCCTGAACGGGCAGGACTACGCGGCTCGGCTGACCGAGGTGCCCGACGAGGTCGGCGGCTACATCGGCAACGGCAATGCGGCCGGTGTCGCGTCCGGGCGGATCGCCTACTCGTTCGGCTTCGAGGGCCCGGCGGTCACCGTGGACACCGCGTGCTCGTCCTCGCTGGTCGCGCTGCACCTGGCGGCGCACGCGCTGCGCGACGGCGAATGCGACCTCGCGCTCGCGGGCGGGGTGACCCTGATGGCCTCGCCGCTGGGATTCACCGAGTTCTCCCGGCAGCGCGGCCTGGCCCCGGACGGCCGGTGCAAGGCGTTCGCCGGTGCGGCCGACGGCACCGGATGGTCCGAGGGCACCGGCCTGGTGCTGGTGGAACGGCTGGCGGACGCCCGGCGACTGGGCCACCCGGTGCTCGCCGTGCTGCGCGGCAGCGCGGTCAACCAGGACGGGGCGTCCAACGGTCTGACCGCGCCGAACGGCCCGTCCCAGCAGCGGGTGATCCGGCAGGCACTGCGCAACGCCCGGCTGAGCGCGGCCGACGTCGACGCGGTCGAGGCGCACGGCACCGGGACCACGCTCGGCGACCCGATCGAGGCGCAGGCGCTGATCGCGACCTACGGCAAGGACCGCCCCGAGGACCGGCCGCTGTGGATCGGTTCGGCCAAGTCCAACATCGGGCACACCCAGGCCGCCGCCGGGATCGTCGGCGTGATCAAGATGATCGAGGCGATGCGGCACGGCGTGTTGCCCAAGACGCTGCACGTGGACGAGCCGACGCCGCACGTGGACTGGTCGGCGGGCACGGTCCGGCTGCTCACCGAGGCACGCGCGTGGCCGGAGACGGGACGCCCGCGTCGGGTCGGGATCTCCGCGTTCGGCGCGAGCGGCACGAACGCGCACCTGATCCTGGAGCAGCCCGAAGCCGTCGAGGCGCCCGAGCGGCACGGAAACGCGCTTCCCGCCGCACCCTGGCTGCTCTCCGCCCGAACCCCCGCCGCGTTGCGCGTCCAGGCCGCCCGACTCGCCACGCACCTGCGCGAGGCCGAGGCCCAGGCGAGCGACCCGGCGGACATCGGCCATTCGCTGGTCACCTCCCGGGCCGCGTTCGACGAGCGCGCGGTGCTGGTCGCCGGCGAGCCGGCCGGGTTCCTGGCCGGCCTCGACGCACTCGCGGCCGACACGCCGAGCACCGGCGTGGTGCGTGGTTCGGCCGTCGGATCCGGCGCACTCGCCTACCTGTTCACCGGTCAGGGCAGCCAGCGGGTCGGCATGGGCCGCGAACTGTACGACGCCTACCCGGTGTTCGCCGCCGCGTTCGACGAGATCGCCGCGGCGCTGGATCGCGAACTCGCCGGCCACGTGCCGCATCCGCTGCGCGACGTGGTGTTCGGCGTCGCCGAGGACGCGGCCGAGCAACTGGATCGCACCGTGTACGCGCAGCCCGCCCTCTTCGCGATCGAGGTCGCGCTCCACCGGCTGTACGCGTCGTGGGGCCTGCGACCGGACTTCGTCACCGGACACTCGCTCGGCGAACTCAGCGCCGCACACGTCGCGGACGTGCTCTCGATCGCCGATGCGGCGACGCTGGTGGCGGCTCGGGCCCGGCTGATGCAGGCGATGCCGACCACCGGCGCGATGATCGCGATCCAGGCCACCGAGACGGAGGCCGCCGCCGCGCTGGCCGAGCAGGTGGACCTGGTCGGCATCGCGGCGATCAACGGACCGCACTCGATCGTGCTCTCCGGCGACGCCGACGCGGCCCTCGCGGTCGCCGCCGGTTTCGCCGAGCAGGGCCGCAAGACCAAGCGGCTGCGGGTCAGCCACGCGTTCCACTCGCCGCTGATGACCGGCATGCTCGCCGAGTTCGAGCGGATCGCGGCCGGGCTCACCTACCGGGCCCCACGCATCCCGGTGGTCTCCAACCTCACCGGTCGGCCCGTCGGCATCGAGGAGCTCGGCGATCCCGGCCACTGGGTGGCCCATGTGCGCCACGCGGTCCGCTTCAAGGACGTGATCGACCACCTCGCGGCGGCCGGCGTCACCACCTATCTGGAGCTCGGCCCGGACGGCGTGTTGACCGCGATGGCCCAGGACACCCTGGCCGAGACACCCGCCGCCGAGGAGAGTGCGTTCGCCGCGGCGCTGCGCCGCGATCGACCGGAGCCGGACACCGCGCTGCTCGCACTGGGCACCGCGTACACGAACGGCGCCGACGTCGACTGGTCCGCCCTGTACGCCGGTTCCGATGCCCGCCGGGTCGACCTGCCCACCTACGCGTTCCAGCACCGCCGCTTCTGGATCGACCAACCCGCGAGCGGCGCCACGAACGCGGCGGGGCTCGGCCTCGTGGCGGCGGACCACCCCTTGGTGGCCGCGTCGTTGCGGGTCGCCGGCGGCGAGGACGCGGCGGCGGACGGCGGCACCGAGACGGTGCTGCTGACCGGCCGACTGTCCCTGCGCACCCATCCGTGGCTGGCCGACCACGTCGTGTTCGGCTCGGCCTTGGTGCCCGGAACGGCTTTCGTGGAAGCGGCGATCCGCGCCGGTGACGAGGTCGGCCTGGACACCGTGGACGAGTTGGTGATCGAGGCGCCGCTGATCCTGCACGAGCGGGACGCGGTGCACCTCCAGGTGGTCGTCGGCGGCTCCACCGGCGAGCCGGCCGACCGGCGGTCGATCGCGGTGTACGCCCGGCCGGAGCAGGCCGAGCCGAACACGCCGTGGGTGCGGCACGCGGCCGGTTTCCTGGTCGCGTCCGAGGACACGCCGCGCGCCGCCGCCGAGCCCGAGCAGTGGCCGCCGGTCGGGGCGACGGCGCTCGACGTGAGCGGGGCCTACGCCGGGCTCGCGGAGGCCGGGATCGGGTACGGGCCGACCTTCCGGGGCCTGCGGGCCGCCTGGCGGCTCGGCGACGAACTGCTCGCCGAGGTCGCCCTGCCCGCCGAAGCGCATCCGGACGCGGCCCGGTTCGGCATCCACCCGGCGCTTTTCGACGCGGCTCTGCACCTCGCGTCGGTGCGCGACCTGGACGAGTCGGCGGCGGAAGCGGGCCGTCGACTGCCGTTCGTCTGGAACGGGGTACGGCTGCACGCCGCCGGCGCGACCGCGCTGCGCGTTCGGATCGCGATGACCGGTCCGGGCGAACTGACCTTCCGGGCCGCCGACGCGAGCGGCGCCCCGGTGGCATCGATCGAGGCTTTGGCCACCCGGCCGGTGACGGTGGATCAGCTCGACGCGTCGCGTTCGGCGGGGCAGGACACCCTGTTCGAGCCGGGCTGGGTCGAACTACCCGCGACGGTGGGCATCGAGCCCGGCTCGGATACCGAGTCGCTCGACGACGGCACCCTCGTGGTCGCGGTCGAGACCGGGCCGGAGGACATTCTCGCCGCCGCGCACCGGGAGAGCGCCCGTGTGCTGGCCGTGCTCCAGGGCGACGCCGAGCGTGTCCTGGTACTCACCCGCGGCGCGTTCGCCGTGGCCGACGGCGACGCTCCCGACCCGGCCGGCGCGGCGGTGGCCGGCCTGGTCCGCTCGGCCCAGTCCGAACAGCCGGGTCGGATCGTACTGATCGACCTCGACCGGGACGACCTCGCCGCACCGACCGGCCTGGGCGCCGCGTACGCGACCGCACTGGCCACCGACGAACCGCAACTCGCGCTGCGTGCGGGCGCGTTGCACGTCCCGCGCCTGCGCCGGCCCGTATCGCTCGATCCGCGCGAGGTGCGCGGCTGGGATCCGGACGGCACGGTCCTGATCACCGGCGGCGTCGGCGTGCTCGGTGCACTGCTGGCTCGCCATCTGGTGGTCGAACACGGCCTGCGCCGGCTGTTGTTGACCGGCCGTCGGGGGTTGCACACACCCGGTGCGGGTGATCTGGTCGCCGAGCTGACCGGGCTCGGTGCGCAGGTGACCGTCGTGGCGACGGACGTGTCCGACCGGGAGGCGCTGGCCGCGCTGCTCGCGAGCGTGCCGGTGGCCCATCCGCTGACCGCCGTCGTGCATGCGGCGGGGGTCATCGACGACGGTGTGCTCGACGCGCTCACCCCCGAGCGGCTGGCCGCGGTGCTCCGGCCCAAGGCCGACGCGAGTTGGCATCTGCACGAGCTGACCCGCGAACATGACCTGGCGGGCTTCGTGTTGTTCTCCTCGGTGGCGGCCGTACTCGGCGGCCCCGGCCAGGGAAACTACGCGGCGGCCAACAGCTTCCTGGACGCACTCGCCGCCCGCCGCCGTGCCGCCGGGCTGCCCGCGATCTCGCTGGCCTGGGGCATGTGGGCCGAGGCGGGCGGGATGACCGCGCACCTGGCCGACGCGGATCGCCGGCGCGCGGCCCGGGCCGGGATCCGCGCGCTGGCCTCGACGGACGGGCTGCGGCTGTTCGACCTGGCGGTGCGGCCGGACGGGGGTTCGATCGAGTCGGACCGGGCCGTCCTGATTCCCGCACCGCTGGACCTGGCCGGCCTGCGCGCCCGGCCGGAAGCGGTCCCGGCGCTGCTGCGCGGCCTGGTCCGGCCGCAGCGACGGCAGGCCGCAGCCGCCCAGGCAGCCGGCGCGGCCTCGCTCGCCCGGCGGTTGGCCGCTCTCGGCCCGGCCGAACGCGAACAGGAACTGCTCGACCTGGTCCGCGCGGAGGTCGCCGGCGTGCTCGGCGCGGAGCCGGACGCGGTCGGCGTCCGGCGGGCGTTCAGCGACCTGGGCATGGACTCGCTCACCGCCGTCGAGCTGCGCAACCGGCTCAACGCCGGTACCGGCCTGCGGCTGCCCGCGACGCTGGTCTTCGACTACCCGACCCCGGGCGCGCTGGCCGAGTACCTGCGCGGCGAACTGCTCGGCGATCTGCGGGATGAGCCGGTCGCACCGGCCTCCGGCCCGAACCTGCCCACCCCGTCGACGGACGACCCGATCGTCATCGTCGGCATGGCCTGCCGGCTCCCGGGCGGCGTCGCCTCCTCGGCCGACCTGTGGCGCCTGGTCGAAGCCGGCACCGACGCGGTGGGGGAGTTCCCGAGCGATCGAGGCTGGGACGTCGAGGAGCTGTTCGACCCGGACCCGGAGGCGGCCGGCAAGTCGTACACCAGGCACGGCGGATTCCTCTACGACGCCGCCGAGTTCGACGCGGGCTTCTTCGAGATCTCGCCGCGTGAGGCGCTGGCCACCGATCCGCAACAGCGGCTCCTCCTGGAGACCACGTGGGAGGTGATCGAGCAGGCCGGCATCGACCCGACGACCCTGCGCGGCAGCCGAACCGGCGTCTTCGCCGGCGTGATGTACCACGACTACGCGCCACATCCGGGCAACGTGCCCAGCACGCTGGAGGGTTACGTCGGCAACGGCAACGCGGGCAGCGTCGCGTCCGGCCGGATCTCCTACTCGTTCGGCTTCGAGGGCCCGGCGGTCACCATCGACACCGCGTGCTCGTCCTCGCTGGTCACCCTGCACCTCGCCGCGCAGTCGTTGCGGCTGGGCGAGAGCGACCTGGCGCTCGCCGGCGGTGTCGCGGTGATGGCCTCGCCCGGCGCGTTCACCGAGTTCTCCCGGCAGCGCGGCTTGTCCGTGGACGGCCGCTGCAAGGCGTTCGCGGGGGCGGCGGACGGCGTCGGCTGGGCCGAGGGCGTCGGCATGCTGCTGCTGGAGCGCCTCTCGGATGCGCGGCGTTATGGGCATCGGGTGTTGGCGGTGGTGCGGGGCAGTGCGGTGAATCAGGACGGTGCGTCGAATGGGTTGACGGCGCCGAATGGTCCGTCGCAGCAGCGGGTGATTCGGCAGGCGTTGGCGAATTCGGGGCTGGCCGTCGGTGATGTGGACGTGGTGGAGGCGCATGGGACGGGGACGACGCTGGGGGATCCGATCGAGGCGCAGGCCCTGTTGGCGACCTACGGTCAGGGTCGGTCGGCCGAAGAGCCTTTGTGGTTGGGCTCGTTGAAGTCGAACATCGGGCATGCGCAGGCCGCGGCGGGGGTGGCCGGGGTGATCAAGATGGTCGAGGCGCTCCGGCATGGTGTGTTGCCGAAGACGTTGCATGTGGACGAGCCGAGTCCGCATGTGGACTGGTCGGCGGGCGCGGTGCGGTTGTTGACACAGGCTCGGCCGTGGCCGCAGACCGGCCGGCCACGTCGGGCCGGGGTCTCCTCGTTCGGAGTCAGCGGCACCAACGCGCACGTGATCCTGGAACAACCGCCACTGGAGCCAGAACCCGAACCGAACGACCCGCGCCCCGACCTGGTGCTGCCCTGGATCGTGTCCGCCAAGCGGGCCCCGGCGCTGCGCGGACAGGCGGCCCGGCTCGCCGAGTTCGTCACGGCGGCCGACCCCCACCCGGTGGACGTCGGCGCGGCCCTGATCGGCAGCCGGGCCGCGCTCGAAGAGCGCGCCGTGGTGATCGTGGCCCGCGACTCGCCGACCACCGGCCTGGCCGCGCTCGCCCGAGGCGACTCCGCCGCCGGCGTGGTGACCGGATCGGCGACCGGCCCGCTCGGCCGCACGGTGTTCGTCTTCCCCGGCCAGGGCTCGCAGTGGACCGGAATGGCCGCCGAACTGCTGGTCCATTCCCCGGTGTTCGCGTCCCGATTCGGTGAGTGCGCCAAGGCGTTGGAACCGTTCGTGGACTGGTCGGCCGTCGACGTGCTGACCGGCGTCGAGGGCGCGCCCACGCTGGATCGGGTGGACGTGGTCCAGCCCGTGTTGTGGGCCGTACTGGTCTCGCTGGCGCAAGTGTGGCGCTCGTACGGCGTGACCCCCGATGCCGTGGTCGGCCACTCGCAGGGCGAGATCGCCGCCGCCGTGGTCGCCGGCGGTCTCTCGCTCGCGGACGGCGCTCGGGTCGTCGCGTTGCGCAGTCGGGCGATCGTGGCGCTGTCCGGGCGCGGCGGGATGGCCTCCCTGGCGCTCCCCGAGACCCAGGTCCGGGAGCGCATCGCCCGCTGGGACGGGAAGATCTCGATCGCGGCGGTGAACGGCCCCGGGCAGGTGGTGGTGTCGGGCGAGCCCGAAACGCTCACCGAACTGGTCGACTCGGTCACCGCCGAGGGCGGCCGGGCCCGGTTGATCCCGGTGGACTACGCGTCGCACTCGGCCCACGTGGACGAGATCCGCGAGCGCATCCTGGCCGACCTCGCCCCGATCGTGCCCGTCTCCGGCTCGGTGCCGCTGCGCTCGACGCTCACCGGCGAGTGGCTGGACACCGCGACGATGGACGCCGCCTACTGGGCGGACAACCTCCGCGAGACCGTGCGGTTCGAGGAGGCCACCCGCGGCCTCGCCGCCGCCGGACACGGGGTGTTCGTCGAGGTGAGCCCGCATCCGGTGCTGGTGGCCGCGATCCAGGACACCCTGGAGGACGCCGCGGCGACCCGATCGCTGGTGGTCGGCACGCTGCGCCGCGACCAGGGCGGCGCGCAGCGCCTGTACACCTCCCTCGCCGAGCTGTGGGTGCGCGGCGTCGACGTCGACTGGAGCACGGCCTACGCCGGGTACCGACCGCGCCGGGTGGAGTTGCCCACCTACGCGTTTCAGCACGAGCGGTACTGGCTGGACGGCAGCCGGACCGCCCGAGGCGACGCCGGCGCACTGCCCGACGAGCCTTCCCGGCCGACCGAGGACGCCGGACCCACCCTGCCGGGTCGACTCGTCGGGTTGACCGGTGCCGAACGAGAGTCCGTCGTCCTGGAGTTCGTCCGCGCCGAGACGGCCGTGGTGCTCGGGCACGGCGACCCGGCCACCGTCGAGCCCGAACGGGCCTTCCGCGAACTCGGGTTCGACTCGCTGACGGCGGTGGAGCTGCGCAACCGGCTCAACGCGGGGTCGGGACTGCAACTGCCCGCCACGCTGATCTTCGACTACCCGACCCCGGCGGGCGTCGCCGAGTTCCTCGCCGAACAGTCGACGATCGCGACCCCGGGCCTGCCGCTGCCGGCGGCGCTGGCCGAACTCGACCGACTGGACGCCGCGTTGACCGCGGACCTCGGCGACTCGGCCCGCCGGTTGGCGATCATCGACCGACTGCGGGTGCTGGCGAACAAGTGGGCCGAGGCGAGCGTCGTCGCGGCGCCGGTGATCTCCGACGAGATCGACCTGGACAGTGCCAGCGACGAGGAACTCTTCGGCCTGCTCGACGGCGACCTCGAATCCCGCTGATCCCCCCGGACCCCACCAACGCAACCATGAAAGGCAGTTCCATGGCGGACGAAGAAAAGCTCCGGGGATATCTCAAGCGTGCACTGGCCGACGTCCGCGACGCCCGCAAGCGGGTCCGCGACGTCGAGGCGAGCCGACGCGAGCCGATCGCGATCGTCGGGATGGCCTGCCGGCTGCCCGGCGGTGTCGACTCGCCCGAAGACCTGTGGCGGCTGGTCGATTCCGGCACCGACGCGGTCGGCGAGGCGCCCACCGATCGAGGCTGGGACCTGCGCGACATCTACCACCCGGACCCCGACCGACCCGGCACCACCTATACGACGGCAGGCGCCTTCCTGCCGGACGCCGGGGACTTCGACGCGGCGTTCTTCGGCATCTCGCCCCGTGAGGCGCCGGCCATCGACCCCCAGCAGCGGCTGCTCCTGGAGACCGCGTGGGACGCGTTCGAGCGGGCCGGGATCGACGTCACCGGTCTGCGTCGGAGCCGGACCTCGGTGTTCACCGGGATCGCCGGCATCGACTACGCCCCGGCCCTGGACCAGGTCCCGGAGGAACTGGAGGGCTATCTCGGCACCGGCACGCTGGGCAGCGTGGCGTCCGGCCGGATCTCGTACACCTTCGGCTTCGAGGGCCCGGCGGTGACGGTGGACACCGCGTGCTCGTCGTCGCTGGTGGCGCTGCACCTGGCCGCCCAGTCGCTGCGCGCGGGCGAAAGCGACCTCGCGGTCGCGGGCGGGGCCACGGTGATGGCCTCGCCGATGGGCTACGTCGAGTTCTCCCGGCAACGCGGATTGTCCGTGGACGGCCGCTGCAAGGCGTTCGCCGCGTCGGCGGACGGCACCGGCTGGGCGGAGGGGGTCGGCGTGCTGATCCTGGAGCGGCTCTCCGACGCCGAACGACTCGGCCACCGGGTACTCGCGGTGGTGCGCGGCAGCGCGGTGAACCAGGACGGCGCCTCGAACGGCCTGACCGCGCCCAACGGACCCGCGCAACAACGGGTGATCCGCGAGGCGCTGGCCAACGCCGAACTGGCCACGGGTGACGTGGACGTGGTGGAGGCACACGGGACGGGCACCACGCTGGGTGATCCGATCGAGGCGCAGGCGTTGTTGGCGACCTATGGCCAGGGTCGTCCGGCTGAAGAGCCTTTGTGGTTGGGCTCGTTGAAGTCGAACATCGGGCATGCGCAGGCCGCGGCGGGGGTGGCCGGGGTGATCAAGATGGTCGAGGCGTTGCGGCACGGGGTGTTGCCCAGGACGCTGCACGCCGAGGAGCCGACCCCGCATGTGGACTGGTCGGCGGGCGCGGTGCGGTTGTTGACGCAGGCTCGGCCGTGGCCGGAGACCGGGCGACCGCGTCGGGCGGCGGTGTCGGCGTTCGGGGTGAGCGGGACCAATGCCCACCTCATTCTCGAACTCCCCGAGGCCGGCGCCGAGATTCCCGAGCGGGACGCCACCCCGGAGCCGGTGAGCCTGCCGTGGGTGTTGTCGGCGAAGACGCCGGACGCGCTGCGGGCCCAGGCGGGTCGGCTGACGGAGCGGCTCGCCGTGGACCCGTCGCCGCGCACCGCTGACGTGGGCTTCTCGTTGGCGTCCACCCGGGCGACCTTCGGCGAGCGGGCCGTGGTGATCGGCGACCGGGACGCACTGACCGAGGCGCTGGAAGCGGTCCGACGCGGCGACTCGGTGACCGGTGTGGTGACCGGGTCGGCGGGGCCGGTCGGGAAGACGGTGTTCGTGTTTCCCGGTCAGGGTTCGCAGTGGGTCGGGATGGCGGCGGAACTCCATGCGCAGTCGCCGGTCTTCGCCGCGCGTTTCGGGGAGTGCGCGAAGGCGTTGGAGTCGTTTGTGGATTGGTCGCCGGTGGATGTGTTGACCGGTGTGGAGGGTGT
>NZ_JBHZAV010000233.1:0-13001 GCF_042754445.1 Embleya sp. NPDC059213 | reverse complement strand
CGACCCCGACCCCGACCCCCACCCCGACCCCGACCCCGGCCCCGGCCCCGGGCCCATCTCCACCAGCCCACGCCGACCGTTAGCACTGAGCCTCCCGCCGCCGACCAAGACGCGACCGCCGGCCGCGAACGCCGGGCCCACTCGAAAAGGCTCCCCGGCGGACCTGTGACGCAAGCGCCCACCCGCTCCGCCGTTGCCGGCGCCTTTCCCGCCGAGCAACACCCACCTCTCGCCGGGAAACTCAAGGTTCCCGGCCGCCGGTGACCCCGGGACCGGGCCCATCTCCACCAGCCCACGCCGACCGTTTAGCACTGAGCCACCCGCCGCCGACCAAAACGCGACCGCCCGCCGCGAACACCCAGCCCACTCGGACAGGTTCCGCAGTGAACCCGACCGAGTTGCCAACAGTCCGGGGCGGTGTCGCGGGCGGCCGGTTCGGCAGTTTGTGCGTGCGTGATTGCTGTCTTGGTGCGCGGGGTGTGGGTGTTGTGCGCTGGATGGGCGCCGTGTGTGCGCCTCGTGGGTGGAGGTCACGCGGGAGGTTCGTGAGGTAACCGTGGGTGTTGTATGCATGGAGGAAAGGGCTCTGCTGCTGATACCGTTAATCAGAGGGATAAGCGTGCGGCTTTTTCCATAAAGCGCCTTTCTCATCCTCGTGTTCTCGTCGGTCGGGCCGGTCATCTGCGACTTCGGGCCGGGCATCGATGGTTTCCTGGCCGTTTTTCGTGCTTGGGCTTTCCGGTTGTGTTCGGTTTGTGCTCGAATCATGTACGGCGCCTTCTGTTCGGTCCTTCGGTTCGACGTGCGGTTCGACGTGCGGTTCGGCTTGTGGTTCGAGACATGTGACAGCGGGAGGCGGCTCGATGAGCATTTCCGACGAGGAGCGACGCACGTTCACCGAGTTCGACGCACGCACGCTGTCGGCTGCGGGCGAGGTCGCCGATCCGCCGGCCGAGGCCCGGGCCTGGATTCGGCTCGTGGGCGCGATGGGACGGGTGTTGTACCCGTTCGAGTGCGCCGGCTCGGCCGGCTCGCAATCGTGTCCGCCGCGCGACCGGGGGGTGGTCGAGACCACGATCGAACTGCGTGTCCGGACCCGGGAGATCCGCATGGCGGTACTGGGGCACGGGGAAGCGGTGCGGCGCGCCTTTCGTGCGCTCGACGCGCCGGCGGACGGCGCGTGGCAGCGGCGGACGGAGGTGCTGATCGCGCTGTCGCTGGCCGCCGGTCAGGCTCGCTTCCTGGGCAATCGGCTGACGTTCCTGCCGAGTTCGGTGTCCCCGCGGCAGACCGCGCTCGCCCAGGCGCTCGGGACGGCGCTGGCGGACAGCGGGCGGGCGTTGGACACGGCGCAGGGGCTGTTGCGCGAGATGTCCGGGGCCGACGGAGAGGTGCGTGCCGTGATCTCCGGTACGGCCGCGTGCGCGGCGGTTACGAGGGCGGTTCGGCTCGCGGGATGCCTGGAGGAGGATGTCCGGGCGCAGGCGGTCGATGCGTCGGGGGTGGACCTGTCCCGGCTCGGCCCGGTCGATCCGGGCCTGCTCGCGAGTGTGATCTGGTCCCGAACGACCGTATGGCCGGTCTGTATCGCGCCGTTGCTGAGGGCCCGGTCGAATCGGGTCGCGGACGGGGTCTACCAGGTGCGGCGCGGGTACGACACGCGGGACGGGTGAGCGGTACGCCGGATCGGGGGCCGATCGGAAACACCCGCCGATCACGGGTGGCCCAGTCGGCTCTCATGAACTCTTCAGGAATGCCCGGCAGGGTCGGCGCCATGACCGACAGCGATGACGACCGGAACCACGATCGGAACCACGACCGGACCGGCGATCCCTTCGACCGCATCGACTTCCCGGGCCGACGACGGTTCCTGTTCCTCGGCGGCGTGGCGGGACTGGCCCTGGTCGGTTGTACGAACTCCTCGAACTCCTCGAACTCCTCCGGCTCCTCGAACTCCTCCGGCACCTCGAAGAACTCGGCGGCGGGCGCGGCGACTTCCTCGGGCGCCGGGCAATGTGTGCTGACCGCCGACGTCACGCAGGGGCCGTACTACCTCGACAACGCGTTCGTCCGGCAGGACATCACCGAGGGCAAGCCCGGTCTGCCGCTGCGGATTCGACTGACCGTGGCGAGTGTGAGCGGGGCGTGTGCGCCCGTTGCCGGCGCGGCGGTGGAGATCTGGCACTGCGATGCGTGGGGCTACTACTCGGGGTTCACCACCGCCGACCCCGGAGGCGGCGTCCCGGCCGAGGGCGCGGACGGCAGCAAGGCCAACGACACCACGTACCTGAGGGGCTATCAGGTGGCGGGCGCGGACGGCGTCGTGGAGTTCGTGACGATTTTTCCCGGTTGGTACGAGCCGCGCGCCGCGCACATCCATGTCAAGGTGCACACCGGCGGCATGAACACGGACGGCATCTACGAGGGCGGCACGGTCGACCACACCGGCCAGATCTTCTTCCCCGACGAGACCGTCGCCGCCGTCCACGCCCGGGCCCCGTACAACCGGCACACCGGCACGCCGAAGAAGCTCGCCGAGGACATGGTCTACGGCCAGGGCGGCGCCAAGGACGGCCTGACCACCCTCACCCCGCTCCGCGCCGGTTCCCCCGGGTCCGGCTACCTGGCCACCCTCACCCTGGGCATCGACCCCACGAAGTCCGCCGCGCAACCCGACGCCCCCGCCACGCAATCCGACGCTCCGGCCGCGCAACCCGACGCCCCCGCCACCCAACCCCCAAGCGCCCCGCCGCTCGCTCGGTCGTGAGCCGGTCGGATCTCCCGGGACCCGGTCGGGACCTGGTCGGAACTCGCTCTGGAACTCGGGCGGATCTCGCCCGAAACTCGCCCGAAACTCGCCCGGATCTCGCCCGAAACTCGCCCGAAACTCGCCTCGATCTCACCCGAAACTCGCCCGTGCCCCCATCACGTCCCCCAGTGACCAGGCCGCGTAAAGGCCGCGGGAAGGGTCGTGCGCAGGTCGCCCTTGGCGGCGTCGAGTTGCGACTGGACGAGGTAGAGGGCGTCGGTGAGGTCCGCACCGCGCAGGTCCGCGTCGCGGAAGTCGGCGCCGATCACGTCGGCGAATCGCAGGTCCGCGGTACGCAGGTCGGCGCCGATCAGGTACGCCCCGCGCAGGTTCGCGCCGCGCAGGTCGGCCCCCTTGAGCCGGGCGCCGATCAGGTCCGCGCCTCGGCGGTCCTTCTTCTTGCCCGGAACGCCCGCCCGGACCAGTTCGCTCGCCCGCAGCAGCAGCGGGTTGAGCTGGTGCCGCAGCGCCCCGACGTCGATCCGGAGCAGCTCGGCCGGCTCGCCGAGGGTGAGTCGCTCGGTGTCCCGGTAGGCGACGCGCAGTTGATCGTGGACCGGGCGGGCCGCGGCCAGGCACTGCGCCTCGTGCAGGTAGCGGAGCAGTTCGTGCAGGTCCCGCATGATCGGGAAGACCCGGAACATCTGCTTCGCGGTGTGTGGCGCCCGGCGCCAGTCCTGCCCCGCGTAGGTGACCTGGGCGACCTTTTGTCCCGCGCCGAAGCAGTCGTAGACCGTGCACCCCGAGAAGCCGATGTCCCGCAGCCGCGTGTGCACGCCGCAGCCGAAGTCGTCCGAGCGCAGGTTGGGGCAGGCGCGCCCGGCGGGCTTGTCGATGGCGAAGTCCGCCGAGACGGCGAAGGCGGGCGCGACGCAGCACAGCGCGAAGCAGTTCGCGCAGTCGGCGCGGAGACCGTCGGCTCGTTGTTCGACGAGGTCCGGGGCCCCGCCGGGTAGGGCGGGTTCGCGCTGGTCGGACACGGTGTGGGGACTCCTGCCGGGTCGGGGATGCCGCGGGCCGCGGCTGGGGACGACTGCCCATTGTTCCCGATCGGCTTTCGATCCATCGGCGGGCCGTCGGGTGGGATCAGTGGGTGCGACCGCCGGGTGGCATCAGTGGGCCGCGGCGTCGCGCAGGCCGGCGAGGAAGGCGCGGAGCGCGGGTTGCGGCGGGGCCGAGGTGCGGACCGCCGCGTAGACCCGGCGAGTCGGCTCGGGGTTGCGGATCCGGCGGACGACGGTGGTCGGCCGGGGGCCGTCCAGGGCCGATTCGGGGATCAGCGCGACGCCCAGACCGGCGGCGGCGAAGCCCTGGGCGGTCGCGTAGTCCTGGCTGTCCACCACGAATCGCGGCCCGAAGCCCGCCGCGGCGCAGGCTTCCAGGAGTACGTCCCGGCACGGGCCCTCGGACTCGCTCGCGACCCATGGTTCGTCGGCCAGGTCGACCAGGTCGAGTACTCGCTTGGCAGCCAGTCGATGGCCGCGCGGGAGTACGGCGCGATAGTGCACGTCGAGCAGGTGCTCCAGACGCAGGCCGTCGACGGGCGGCCGGTCGTCGGGCCGGACCACCAGCGCCACATCGGCCCGACCCTCGCGCACCGGCGTCAGCGGGTGGCGGGGGTCGGACAACTCCAACCGGACCTCGACACCGGGGAGTTCGCGGCGCAGCGCGGCCAGCGCGGGGGCCACCAGGACGGCGCCGGCGGTGGCGAAGTAGTGGATCGTCAGCCGCCCGCTGCGGCCGGTGCGCAGGTCGGCCAGCGCGGTCTCGGCCGCGGCCAGATGGTCGCCGATCAGCGCCGCGTACTCGGTGAGCAGGCGGCCGGCCTCGGTGGGTCGTACGCCTCGACCGACGCGTTCGAGCAGCGCGATCCCGGCTTCCTTCTCCAGGGCGGCGACCTGCTGACTCACGGCGGAGGGCGTATATCCCAGGCTCCGCGCGGCGGCGGTGACCGAGCCGCCGGTGACCACCGCCCGGAGTACCTGCATGCGTCGCACATCAAGCATGTCGGCAAGCTTAATGTGTAGGAGCACTTAAGTGTTTGTGCAGAATGTTTCGCTTGTCTTAAGGATCGGGGTGCGACAACGTGAAAGCCAATCCCGAATTCCTGCCCAGGCGACCCGTACCGGAGGCGAATCGTGCTCGGTGGATCACGTGCGACGGCGGTGCGGATGGCGGTACTGGCCCTGTTGTGGGGATCGGGCTTCCTGTGGATCAAGGTCGCCCTGAACGGCGGCCTGGCCCCGCTGCACATCACCGTCGTGCGCTGCGTCCTGGGCGCCGCCGCCCTGCTGGTCCTGGCCCGCGCCGCGGGTGAGCGGCTCCCGCGCGAGCGCCGGGTGTGGGGTCATCTGGTGGTGGCCGCGCTGTTCTGCAACGCGGTGCCGTTCTTTCTCTTCGCGGTCGGCGAGCAGACGGTGGATTCCGGAGTCGCGGGCGTGTTGAACGCCACGACGCCGCTGTGGTCCCTGGCCATCGGGATCGTGTCGGGCACCGAACGTGCGCTGTACCCGCTGCGGTTGCTCGGTCTGGGGCTGGGCTTCGGGGGGACGTTGCTGATCTTCGCGCCCTGGCAGCACGGCGGGTCGGCCGGTTGGGGTGCGGCGGCCCTGCTCGGCGCGGCGGTCGGCTACGCGGTCGCGTTCGCCTACATGGCCCGGTATCTGATCGGCCGCGGCGGTGCGCCGCTCGCGCTGTCCGCGGCCCAGTTGTTGTGCGCGACCGGGTTGACCGCACTCGCGTTGCCGCTCGGGCCCACCGATCCGGGTGCGCCGACCGTCACCGGGGTGCTGGCCGTCGTGGTCCTGGGCATCCTGGGCACCGGCGTCACCTTCCACCTGAACTCGCGGCTGATCGCCGACGAGGGGCCGACGGCTGCGGCCACGGTCGGCTATCTGTTGCCGGTGGTCTCGGTGACACTGGGCGCGCTTGTGCTGGACGAGGCGTTGAGCGTGCGGGTGGTGGCGGGCATGGTCGTGGTGCTGGTGGGTGTCGGGCTGACCCGGGCGCGGGGGCGGACCCCGGCGCCCGAGGTCGCGCCCGGCCCCGCGACCGCCGGCCCCGCCCGGGCGGAGGAGGGGCCGGTCGCGGGGGTGTCAGGTCGCCTTGGCCGGCGTCCAGGTGCCGGGGCGGACGACGACGGCCGTGGTGTGGATCGGGGGGCTGTGTCGGAAGCGGAGGGTGAAGGGGACGATCTGGCCCGGGGTGAGCTTCGGGGGCGCGCCGAGCATGATGTTGGCGCCGCTCGCGGTCATGCCCAGGAGGCCGTTGGCCGGGATCGGCAGGGACGCGGTCATCCACATCCGGCCGGCGTAGCCGGTGTACGTGTGGAAGCTGAATCCCGCGTCGGGGGTGATCGGTGTGCTGACCGAGACGAGTTCGTCGTTGGCGGCGCCGGAGTTGCGGATGGTGAAGTACGCGGAGGTCGCGTCGGCGTTGGTGGCCAGGTGCACGCGGCCGTCGCTGATCGAGAGCTCGGGGGCGCTGCCGGCTCGGCCGCCGGCAGTCCAGGCGGTGAGCAGGGTCAGCGCGAGGGCGGCCGCGACGAGGGGGCCTGCGACGGTCTTGAGCAGGGCGAGGGGTTTCACGTCGGGTCCTGATTCGCGTCGTCGGGGCGGCGGTCGGGGCGGGGCCCGGGGGCGGGGTCGGCTTCGGTGCGCCGTTCGGGGCGGAAGCGGGTCAGGCGCAGGCTGTTGGTCACCACCGCCAGCGAGCTGACCGACATCGCCGCGGCGGCCAGCATCGGATTGAGCAGGCCGGTCACCGCGACCGGGATCAGCAGCACGTTGTAGCCGAACGCCCAGCCGAGATTGGCCCGGATCGTGCCGGTCGTGCGCCGGGACAGCCGGATCGCGTCGGCGAGCGCGGTCAGGTCGTCGCCGACCAGGGTGACGTCCGCCGCGCCGATCGCCGCGGCCGTACCGCCGCCCATGCCGATGCCCAGGTCCGCCTCGCCCAGCGCGATGGTGTCGTTGATGCCGTCGCCGACCACCGCGATCGCCCGGCCGGGCTGGTCCCGGCGCAGGCCCCGGACCAGTTCGGCCTTGTCGTGCGGGTCCAACTCGCTGAGCACCTCGTCGATGCCCACCGCGTCGGCGATCGCGCGGGCCGGCCCCGGGCGGTCGCCGGTGGCCAGGATCACCGTGATGCCGAGCCGGTCCAGGGCCCGGATCGCGCCGGCCGCCTCCGGCCGCACCGAGTCGCCCAGGACCAACACCCCGGCGGGGGTGCCGTTCACCGTGGCGAGCACGGCGGTGTCCCCGGCCGCGTCCGCCTCGGCCAGCGCCGCCCGCAGATTCGCCGGCAACGCCGTCACGTCCTCGGCGCCCGGCCGCAACACCGCCACCCGCGACCCCTCGACCAGGCCGCGTACGCCGGTGCCCGGTTCGGCGGTGAAGTCGGCCACCGGCGGCAACGTACCGAAGCGCTCGGTCGCGGCCCGGGCCACGGCCCGACCGATCGGATGCCCGGACCCGGCCTCGACCGCGCCGACCAGGGACAACAGTTCGCCCGGAGCCACGCCCGGGGCCGGCTCGTGGCGCAGCAGGCTCATCCCGCCCGTGGTCAGCGTGCCGGTCTTGTCCACCACGATGGTGCCGACCCGGCGCAGCCGTTCCAGGCCGGCGGGTTCGCGGATCAGGACGCCCATCCGGGCCCCGCGGCCGGTCGCGGCCAGGATCGCGGTGGGCGTGGCCAGGCCCAGCGCGCACGGGCAGGCGACCACCAACACGGCCATCGTCGCCGCGGCGGCGGCCTGCGGAGCGCCGCCCGCGCCGAGCCAGAAGCCCAGTACGGTCACCGCCGTCGCCAGCACGGACGGCACGAACACGCCCGCGATGCGATCGGCCAGGCGCTGCGCGCCGGTCTTGCCGGCCTGGGCCTCCTCGACCGCGGCGGTGATCCGGGCGAGCCGGGTGTCCGCGCCGACGGCCGTGGCCCGGGCGGTGAATCGGCCGCCCTCGTTGACACTCCCGCCGGGCACCGGGTCCGTCGGGCCGACCTCCATCGGCCGGCTCTCCCCGGTCAGATGGGACACGTCCAACGCGGAGCGGCCCTCGACCACGACCCCGTCCGCCGGCACCCGGTCGCCCGGGCGGACCACGAACACCTGACCGACCGTCAAGGACGCGGTCGGCACGGTCACCTCGACCTCCTTCCCGGCCCGCCCCGGGTGCAGCACGGCGGCCTCGTCCGGGACCAACGTGGCCAACTCCCGTACCGCCGATCCGGTGCGCCGTCGGGCCCGTTCCTCCAACCGGCGGCCGAACAGGACGAACAGTGGTACGGCGACGGCCACTTCGAGATACGAGTGCGCCTCGGTGCCGGCCTCGGCACCGGGCGCGCCGGTCGCGGACGGGAGCAGGTCGAACGCCATCCGCATCCCGGGCTCGCCCGCGCCGCCCACGAACAGGGCGTACAGCGACCAGCCGAACGCGGCGAGCACACCCAGGCTGACCAGGGTGTCCATGGTCGCGGTCGCGTAGCGCAGCCCGTGCAGGGCCTGCCGGTGGAAGGGCCACGCGCCCCAGGTCGCCACCGGCGCGGCCAACATCAGGCACAACCACTGCCAGTTGGTGAACTGCCAGGCGGGCACCATGGAAAACACCAGGACCGGGATCGCGAGCGCGGCGGTCAGCAGCAGGTCGCGCCGGCCGTGGTCCACCTGCTCGACGCCGGCCGGTCCGGTCGCGGCGGGCGTCGCCGTGATCAGGGTCGCCGAGAAGCCGGCTTCGGTGACCGCCGCCAGCAGGTCCACCACGGGCAGCGACGCGGGATGCACCACCCGGGCCCGGCCGGTGGCCAGATTGACCGTCGCGCTGACCCCGTCCAACCGGGCGAGCCGACGTTCGACCCGATTCACGCAGGCGCCGCAGGTCATCCCGGAGACGGTGACGTCGGTGGTGAGCAGGGCTGCGGAGGTGGTCACAGGGCACCTCCGGCGAGCGCGGGTGTGGTGGGTGTGCCGAGGCCGGGTGTGCCGAGAGCGGGTGTGCCGAGGCCCATCCGGCTGTGTCCGCCGCCACCTTCCTCGCCCATCGGTACCGGGGCTTGAGGCGGTCCGGGCCGGTGCAGATCGGGCGCCACCGGTCCGGCCTGGCGCCCGACCGCGAACGCGACGACGAACAGCAGCACGAGCAGGCCGAGGAAGGCGAGCACGGTACGGGATGCAAGGGTCGACCGGGTCGACCCGGCGGCGGTGCGCGCGGCGGCGGTGCGCAACGACAGGGGCCAGGGGCGGTTCCGGGCGTCGGGTCCGCCGGCGAACACGGGCATGAATCGGGCTCCAGGGGTCGAACGGGGGACGACGACTGCACGGGACGGGGCTGTGGTGGGGCGGGGCTGTTGTGGCCGGAGGCGTGGGCGGGTGCCCTGGTCGCGAGCACGAGCACGAGCACGAGCACGAGCATCGGCACGGCCACGAGCATCGGCACGGCCACGAGCACGAGGAAGGGCGCGGAGACGGGCACGAGCATCCCGGTAGTCGGTCGGCGATGATCTCCGGTTCCCCGGGCGGTCGTGATTCCTGCGCGAGGCGGGAAGTCGACCGATATTGCCATGCATTGTTCATGTTTCTGATGAGATGCCGGCAATCGAGTTCGGAACGCCCCTCTTTCGCAGGTGCGTTCGGGTGTGGTTCGGGAAGGCTTCGGGAGGAGTTCGGTAACCGGCCGGGCACCCGAGGGTTCGGGTGGGTCCGGCGGATGGGAACATGACGTCACCATGCCTGCCCGGTCCGTGCTTCGAGCCGTTCGCGCCGCGATGTTCGCGGTGATCTGCGTGCTGCTCGCGTTGTTCGGGCACACGCTCATGTCCGACGCGCCGGTCCACTGGGCCGCACCCGTCGGCGCCGGCGTCGGGATCGGCGTCCTCGCCTGGGCCGTGGCCGATCGTGAGCGCGGCCTCGGCGTGATCACCGGTGCGGTACTGGCCGCCCAGGCCGGTCTGCACACCTTGTTCACGCTGGCCCGCCAACCGGTTCCCGAACCGACCGGCGCGGCCCGCTTTCGCGATCAGTGGCTTCAGGTCCTGCTGTGCACCGACGACCGACCCGGCGATGCGCCGACCCGGTCGGTCACCGAACTCCTGATCCGGATGCGCCTGGACCCGAACCTGGCCGGCGGCTCACCGGAGGCGGCCGGCTTCGGTCGACCGCCGTCCGGCGGGCATCATGTGGCCGGCGCGGGTGGGATGAACCACGACGGCGCGGTGATGGCGGTCATGGGCCAGGGCCCCGGCGGCATGTTCGCCGCGCACGTGCTCGCCGCGCTCGGCTGCGGCCTGTGGCTGCGGCACGGCGAGAAGGCCGTCTTCCGACTGCTGCGCCTGCTCGCCACGATGGCGGGCACGGTGGTACTCGCCCTGGTCGGCGCCTGGTCGGCGCCGGTCGCCACCCGACTGCCGGGGATGCCCCGTGCCCGCGATCGCGGCGAACGGGCCATCGCGAAATGGGTCTGCCGCCCGCTGCCGGGCCGCGGGCCGCCCGCCGCGCTGTTCGCCTGAGCCGTCCACCCGACCCGCGTGTGCCTTCCGGCCGTGCTTTCCGCTGCCGCGCCACGTGTACGCGCGTCGCGCCCGTGAGCGTGTGCCCGTGCCCGTGCCCGTGCCCCGGCCCACGTTCGCGCTGAACTCGCGCGACCGAGCACACCGCAGGCCGTAACGCCGACCCGGTACGCATCCGCGTCGCCGTCGGTGGACCCGGGCGTACCCGCCACCCGAGGAGCGCCCAGCGCACCGACTCGCCCGTCGCCGTGTCCGAATCCGACACCGGTGCCGAGCGGAACGGGCGCGCGCCGAGGCGCCGTCGGGTGATTCGCGCACCGCCGTCGAGACCGCGCCCCGCGCTCGGCTCCGGCGGGCGTCCCGCCCACCAGCTCGGCATCGATCCGCCCCGGGCCGATCGATCGCCGCCCGCATGACGAGGACGTAAAACGTGACTTCCTGGCACCTTCTCGACCACCCGGCGCGCCGGGCCGACCATCCGCCGGCGGGGTCGGCGGACCGGCCCGCGAGAGCCGACGCACCGACGTACCCCGTCCAGGGTGTGGGGGTATCCGGTGCATGACCTCGACCTGACCGCCCGGGCCCTGGCGGGCGCGGCCGGCGACCCGGACGCCGTGGACGACTTCGTCCGGGGCACGCATCGCGACGTGTGGCGCTTCGTCGCGTATCTGACCGACGTACAGAGCGCGGACGACCTCACCCAGGAGACGTATCTGCGGGCCTGGACGGCCCTGCCGCGGTTCACCGGGGCGTCCTCGGTCCGCACCTGGCTGCTGTCCATCGCCCGACGTACCGTCGTCGACCGCTATCGCGCGGCGGCGGCCCGACCGCGCACCGCCTCGGTCGAGGACTGGGTCGAGGTCGCCGAGCGCCGCCAGGACATCTCCCGTCCCGGCTTCGAGGAGGGGCTGGCCCTGGACGACCTGTTCGGGGCGCTGCAGCCGGCGCGCCGCGAGGCGTTCGTGCTGACCCAGGTCCTGGACTTCGGCTATGCCGAGGCCGCGACCATTGCGGGCTGCCCGATCGGCACGGTCCGCTCCCGCGTGGCCAGGGCCCGAAGCGACCTGATCACCCTCCTCCGCGACGCCGAGTCCGCCGCCCACCAACCGACCTGAGATCGCCCGTACCCACGTCCACACTCGTACCCGTACCCGTACTCGCGTCCGGCTCGGGCGAGGTCCACAACCCTCGCCCGAGTCGAGGCGGTGTTCGGCCCGAGCCCCGACGACGAAACGACGCCGCGGTGCCGCGGTGCCGCGGTGCTGTGGTGCTGTGGTGCGAGCATGTCCGGCGTCGGCCGCAACGGGATCGTGCACAGTGCGAATCGACGCGTTTCGACGCGTTTTGGCACAGGTCCGCGCCTACCTGCGTCGGGTCGTCCCGCCGGGCCCGAGAGGAGCGATCCGCTTGGATGGCTCGGGTGCCGGAGGTTGCAGGTGGGCGAGCGTGACGTGGCTGCCACATGTCACGAGTGCTCTCGCGCGTCCGGCCATGGAAGGTGCGGCGGCCCGTGCGTCGAGCGAGCGGGGGCTGCCGACCGACTGCCATCGAATGTTCGTGTGGGACTCGGGTCGGGAGTTGTCCGTCCGGGATCTGCCGCGGGGCCGAGCCGCTTTCCTCGGTGGAGTCGAGGATGGCGTCAACACGTACCGGGTGCTGCTCGACAGCGGCGAAGTATGGATGCTTCACGACTACGAGCGCGACGCGGGCCGGCGGTACCGGCTCGTCGACTCCTCGGTGTCGGGACTTCGGCGCGTCCCGAGGATCCGGGAGGGCTTCGTCCACTCGGGAAAGCGCGAAGCCGACGACGACCACGACGACTACGTCGAAGACGTGATCGAGCAGGCCCGGCAGGGCGATCCGGCCATGTCCGAGGACGAGGACTCGTGGCGGTCGCGCGTCTTCGAGGAAGTCGAGCTTGGCGTGCTCGGTCCCGAGGAGGCGTAGGCGACGACTTCGCGGTCATGGACGCGGCCGGGACCGCTCACCGGACCTGCTCCGGTTCGGGCCCGGCCGAGAGCCGCGCGACGGTGACCGGGACCCGCCGTGATTCGGGTCCGAGCCTGGTGGCCGTGGTTTGCGCGGCGGTGGACGGTTACGCCTTGCGGTCGGCGAGGGAGTAGGAGGCGGTGGCGACGGTGGCGGCCACGGTGAGTACCGAGGGCCAGGCGCCGATCTTCTTCGCGAGCGGGTGCGAGGCGCCGAAGGCGATCGTGTACAGGCCGGTCAGCGCGGCGGCGGTGGGTGTCCCGGCCTGCTCGTGCCAACCCTTGGCGGCGAACACACCGGCTGCGGCGAGTACCGCGCCGCCCAGCGGGCGCTTCTTCGTGTAGCGGGCGACGGCGTAGCCGCCGACCAGACCGCCGGCGGCGACGGCGGCGGTGGGGATACGGGCCATGGGAAACGCTCCTCGAATCGACGTGCGAACCTCGTGCGATCGACCCACCACGGGGGCGACCCGGCGCGCGGCCCGACCGGCACCCCACGAACCTAACGCCCCCGAATCCGCCGGCATCCACGCCCCCCACCGACACGCCCCCCACCGACACCGAGCGCTCGCCGAGATCGGCGCGTGCGGGCATCCGACGTGATGCGATCGCCATCCGCGCCATCCGCGCCATCCGCGCCATCCGCGCCATCCGCGCCATCCGCGCCATCCGCGCCATCCGCGCCATCCGCGCCATCCGCGCCA
>NZ_JBHZAV010000232.1:0-13076 GCF_042754445.1 Embleya sp. NPDC059213 | reverse complement strand
GGCACCCGGCTCGCCGTGGTGACCGATCCGTTCGGCCATCCCGGTCACGGCGACGCCGCGCCGGGTGCCGTGATTCCGGCGACCGCGGCCGTCGACGGCCCCCGGCCCGTGGTGCGGCTCACCGTGCGCAACACCGCATCGGTGCCGGTCAGCGTGACCTCGCACTTCCACTTCTTCGAGGCCAACCCGCGCCTGGACTTCGACCGGAGGTCCGCCTACGGCATGCGGCTCGCGACGCCCGCGGGTGCGTCGACCCGGTTCGACCCCGGCGCCGACGTCGAGGTCGGCCTCGTGCCGATCGGCGGCGCGCGCGTCGCGATCGGCTTCGCCGGCCTGGTCGACGGAGCGCTGGACGCTCCGGGCGCCAGGGCCGAGGCGCTGCGCCGCGCGGCGGCCTGCGGCTACCTCGGCGCCGAAGCCGACCCGGATCCCATGCCCGGAAAGGAACTCCCGTGAGCGGCAACACCCTCGACGCCGGCGAGTACGCGGCGGTCCACGGCCCTTCGGCAGGAGACCGGATCCGGCTCGGCGACTCCGGGCTCGTGGTCCGGGTCGAGTCCGACGCACAGGCCGTCGGGGACGAGTTCCTGGCCGGATTCGGCAAGACCGCCCGCGACGGCCTGCACCTCAAGGCCGTGACGGTCCGCGAGACCTGCGATGTGGTGATCAGCAACGTCGTGGTGATCGACGCGGTCCAGGGCATCCGCAAGGTATCCATCGGCATCCGCGAAGGGCGCATCGCGTCGATCGGGCGGGCCGGCAATCCGGACACCCTCGACGGCGTGGACATCGTCGTGGGCACCGGCACCGCGATCGTGTCCGGCGAGGGCCTGATCGCCACCGCGGGTGCCATCGACACGCATGTGCACCTGCTCAGCCCCCGCATCATGGAGGCGTCCCTCGCGTCGGGCGTGACCACGATCATCGGCCAGGAGTTCGGGCCGCTGTGGGGCGTCGGCGTCAACTCGCCGTGGGCGCTGCGGCACGCGTTCAACTCGTTCGACGCGTGGCCGGTGAACATCGGCTTCCTCGGCCGAGGTTCGGCCTCGGACCCGGCGCCGCTCGTCGAAGCGCTCGCCGAAGGCGGGGCGTGCGGGTTCAAGGTGCACGAGGACATGGGGGCGCATGCCCGAGCGCTCGACACCGCGCTGCGGGTGGCCGAGGACCACGACGTGCAAGTGGCCTTGCACACCGACGGGTTGAACGAGTGCCTGTCGGTCGAGGACACGCTCTCGGTGCTCGACGGGCGCACCATCCACGCCTTCCACATCGAAGGCTGCGGCGGCGGACACGTCCCGAACGTCCTGAAGATGGCCGGTGTCGCCAACGTCATCGGCTCGTCCACCAATCCCACGCTGCCGTTCGGGCGCGACGCCGTGGCCGAGCACTACGGCATGATCGTCTCGGTCCACGGCCTCAAGACGGACCTGCCCGGCGACGCCGCGATGGCACGCGACCGCATCCGGGCGGGGACGATGGGTGCCGAGGACGTCCTGCACGACCTGGGCGTCATCGGCATCACGTCGTCGGACGCCCAGGGCATGGGCCGCGCGGGGGAGACCGTGCGCCGCACCTTCGCGCTCGCCGGGAAGATGAAGAACGAGTTCGGCCCGGCGGACAGGGACGGGCCGGACCACGACAACGCGCGGGTGCTCCGGTACATCGCCAAGCTCACCATCAACCCGGCCATCGCGCACGGCCTCGCCCACGAAGTCGGGTCGCTGGAGGTCGGCAAGCTCGCCGACATCGTGTTGTGGCGCCCGGCGACCTTCGGCGCGAAGCCGCAGATGGTCCTCAAGTCCGGGTTTCCGGCCTACGGCGTCACGGGCGACCCGAACGCCGCCACCGACAACTGTCAACCGCTGGTGATGGGGCCGCTGTTCGGCGGACACGGCGCGACCCCGGCCGACCTGTCCGTGGCCTTCGTCAGTCGGGCCGCCGCGGACGCCGGGTCGCCCGACCGGCCGTACGACGGCATGACCACGCGCCGCCGCCGGGTCGCCGTCCGCGGCACCCGCGGCATCGGCCCCGCCGACATGATGCTCAACGCCCGCACCGGACACGTGCAGGTGGACGCCCGGACCGGCCTGGTGACCCTCGACGGCGCCCCGCTGCACTCCGAAGCCGCCGACGAAGTCCCGCTCAACCGGCTGTATTTCCTCTGAACCTCCGGCATCCCCGGAAGCCCCGTCGGCCCGCGCCGTGGCGCACCGCGCGGCCCACCCGACACCACACCACACCCGACGAAACGAGAAGCCCGTGACCTACCGCATGCCCGCCGAGTGGACCCCCCACGACGCCTGCCTCATGGCCTGGCCCACCCGGCCCGACCTGTGGGGCGACATGTTCGACCACGCCAAGCGCGAGCACGCCGCCGTCGCGCGCGCCATCGCCGAGTTCGAGCCCGTCACCATGGTCACCGTGCCCGGCGCCGCACAGGAAGCCCGCGAACTCTGCGGAGCCGACATCCGGATCATCGAACTCCCGATCGACGACTCGTGGTTCCGCGACTCCGGTCCGATATTCGTGCTCGACGAGGCCGGTTCGCGGTCCGGCGTCGACTTCCGGTTCAACGCGTGGGGCGGCAAGCACCACCCGTGGGACGCCGACGACAGGATCGCCGCGGCCCTGATCGACGTGCTCGGCGACCCGCGAATCGACTCCCGGATGATTCTCGAAGGCGGCGCCATCACCGTCGACGGCGAAGGCACGCTCATCACCACCGAGCAGTGCCTGCTGCACCCCAACCGCAACCCCGGGATGACCCGCGCCGAGATCGAGGCCGAACTCAAGGCCCGCCTGGGCGTCACCAAGATCATCTGGCTGCCCTACGGCGGGCTCCTCGACACCGAGACCGACGGGCACGTCGACGGTGTCTGCGCGTTCACCGAACCCGGCAAGGTCATCGTGCACCTGCCCGCCGACCCCGAGCACCCCGACTACGTGCGCCTGCGTGCGAACCACGCGGTGCTGGCGGCGTCCACGGACGCCCAGGGGCGGCCGTTCGAGATCGTCGACGTCCCCCAGGCCGCGTTCGTCGAGTGGGGCGGGCAGCGGATCGAGGTCTGCTACCTCAACTTCTACATCGCCAACGGCGGCGTGGTCGTGCCGGTCGCCGACCACCCGCAGGACGCGGACGCGCTCGCCGTGATCCAGGCCGCCTTCCCCGACCGCAAGGTCGTCGGGGTCCCGACCCGCACCGTCGCGTTCGGCGGCGGCGGCGTGCACTGCATCACCCAGCAGGTCCCCGCCACGCACACCCGATGATCGCCGAAGGAATCCTCCGATGAAGACACCCGGATCCAATCCCCTCGGAAGAGCGCGGCGACTGCGCCGAGTCGCGCTGCCCGCAGCCGCCGCGGCGACCCTCGCGCTGGTCGCGGCCTGCTCCGGGCCGCCCAAGCACGACCCGGCCCGACAGGCCGCGAACTACCAACTGTCCCCGGGCACTCCGCCGGCCAAGGGCGACATCGGCTCGTTCCGCTGGGCGCTGTACGCCGAACCGCTGACCCTGGACTACATCGCGGCGTTCGACTACCCGCAGAACACGGTGTTGTCCAACGTCTGCGAGAGCCTGATGCGTTGGACCCCGCAACTGACCATGGAACCGGGCCTGGCGGAGAAGGCGTCCAACCCGGACCCCACCACGTGGGTCTACGACCTGCGGCCCGGCGTGAAGTTCCACGACGGCTCGGTGATGACCGCCGACGACGTCGTCTACAGCCTCGGCCGGCAGATGAACCCCGACCTGGGGGCCGCGTGGGCCGATTCGTTCGAGAACGTCGACACCGTCACCGCCACCGGACCGCTCCGGGTCACCGTCAAGCTCAAGCAGGCCGACTCCCTCTTCCCCCAGCTCATGGCCACCGCCGCCGGCGTGGTGGCGAGCAGGAAGGGCGTCGAGGCCGCCGGCAAGGACTACGGCACCACCGGTGGCCTCGACTGCACCGGCCCGTACAAGCTCGGCGACTGGGCCAAGGGCCAATCCCTCAAACTGGAGCGCTTCGACGACTACCGAGGCGCCAAGGCCAAGGCCGGGACCGTCGAGTTCAAGTTCCTCACCGACGCCTCGGCGCGCACCAACGCGATGCTCGGCGGCGAGGTCGACGGCGGCTTCCTGGTCCCCAGCGAAAGCTACGAGCGGCTGCGCACCAGCGGCGCGGGCACCCTGTACTTCGGCGAGGGCCTGAGCACCCTCAACGTCAACGTCACCAACATCCGGGGCACCCTCGCCGACGTGCGGGTACGCAAGGCCCTGTCGATGGCCCTGGACCGCCCCGGGATCGTGCGGACCGCGCTCGCCGGCAACGGGAAGACCACCGGCTCGATCACCCCGCGCGCGGCCTGGGCGGGTGCCCCCGCCGACGCGCAGGCCGCCGCGTTCGACCGACTGCCGCCCGACGCACAGGACATCGAGCAGGCCAAAAAGCTCGTCGAGCAGGCCGGCGCCAAGGGCAAGACGGTCACCGTCGCCACCAGCCCGATCGGCCAGGACGTCTCCCTGGTCGCCACCGCGATCCAGGACGCCGGTACCAGGATCGGCCTGAAGGTCGAGCTGAAAACCATCGCCCCCGACGCCTTCTCCGCGCTGTTCACCGACCCCAAGGCCCGCGAGGGCATCGACATGTTCCCCGAGACGTACTACCTGTCCGTCACCGACCCGGTCGACCTGCTGCGGAACTTCCGCACCGGCGGCTACCAGAACCACGCCGGCTACAGCAACGCCGAGTACGACGCGCTGATCGCGCGGATCACCGAGACCTACGACCCGGCGCAACGGTTCGCATTGGAGGCGCAACTCCAACAGCAGGCCGCGGCCGAGGTGTTGTGGATGCCGATCGCCGAGTGGCCGTCCACGGTCTTCCTGAACAAGCGGATCACCGGCGCGCCGACGACGATCTCGTACATGTACTACCCGTGGGCGGCGGATGTGGGGGCCGCGGGGTGAACTTCGTGAGATTCGCCGTCCGGCGGCTGTTGGAAATGGCCGCCACCCTGCTCGGCGCTTCGTTCGTGGTCTTCGGCGCGATGTACCTCGCGCCGGGCAATCCGGCGAGTTTCCTGCTGGGAGGGCGGTCGGCGTCCCCGGCCGCCCTCGCGGCGATCGACAAGCAGTACCACCTGAACGACCCGTTCATCGAGCAGTACCTGCGCTGGCTCGGCAACATCCTGCACGGAGACTTCGGCCGGTCGATCGAATACCGCACCGACGTGTCGCACCTCCTGTCGTCCCGACTGCCCACCACCCTGCTGCTGGTCGGCATGGCCCTGATCATCGTGGTGGTGCTCGGGCTCGCGCTCGGCTGGGCCGGTGCGGTGCGCGGCGGCGCGACCGACTCGACGATCCTGGTGGGCACCACCTTCGCGATCGGCACCCCGGCGTTCGTCGCGGCCATCCTGCTCCAGGGCCTCTTCGCGGTCGAACTCGGCTGGTTTCCTTCCGGCGGGAGCGGCAGCGGCGACGGCATCGGCGCCATGTTGTGGCATTCGACGCTGCCGGCCATCGCGCTCGCGCTCTACCTGGTCGGGATGCTCGCCCGGGTGACCCGCAGCGCCATGCTGGAGGAACTGGGCTCCGAACACGTCGCGGTGGCCCGCAGCCGAGGTGTGCCCGAACGGCACGTGATCAGCCGCCACGTCTTCCGCAACGCGCTCGGCGCGGTGTTGACCACCGGCGGGTTGATCGTCTCCAGCCTGCTGGTGTGCACCGTCCTGGTCGAGACCGCGTTCAGCGTCGGCGGCGTCGGCCAGCTCCTCGAACTCTCCTCCACCACCAAGGACTTCCCCGTCGTCCAGGCCATCTCCCTCATCATCGTCGGGCTGTTCATGACCGTGAACCTGATCATCGACCTGCTGCTGCCCGTCGTCGACCCGCGGATCACTCTGGGAACGAGGGCCACCGCATGAGCACGACCCTGACCCGCCGCCCCGGACTCGCGCGGCTGCGCGCGGCCGGACACAGTCCCCTGTACGCGGTGAGCGCCGGCTTCGTCGGGCTCGTCGTCACGGTCGCCCTGCTCGCGCCGTGGATCGCCCCGTACGGCCCGAACACCGTGGAACTGGGCGGCGCCCTCGGGGCGCCGTCCGGCGACCACCTGCTCGGCGTCGACGCGGCCGGCCGGGACACCCTGTCCCGGCTCGTGGTCGGCGCCCGCACCTCGCTCCTCGGCCCGCTCGGCGTCGTGGTCCTGTCCACGATCGCCGGCGGCGCCGTCGGCGTCATCGCCGGCTGGCGGGGCGGATGGACGGACTCGGTGTTGTCGCGTACCACCGAACTGACGCTGGCCTTCCCCGGACTGCTGCTCGCCATCCTGTTCACGTCGGTATACGGCGAAGGGCTCCTCGCCCCGGTGGTCGCGCTGTCGATCGCCTACGTGCCCTATGTCGCCCGACTGGCCCGCTCCCTGGTGCTGGCCGAACGCGAACGCCCGTACGTGGCCGCCTATCGGGTCCAGGGCCACTCGGGCACCGACATCTGCCTGCGGCACGTGGTCCCCAACATCGCCCCCGTCGTCCTGGCCCAATGCACCGTCAACTTCGGCTACGCGCTGATCGACCTGGCCGGCCTGTCCTTCCTCGGCCTGGGCGTACCCGCCCTCACCCCGGACTGGGGACGCATGGTCTTCGACGGCAAGTCCGCGATCCAGAGCGGCTATCCGCTGTCCGCGATCGTCCCGTGCCTGGTGATCGTGCTGACCGTCGTCGCGTTCAACGTGGTCGGCGAACGCTGGGCCGACAAGGTCGCCGGGAGGGACCGATGAACACCACGAAGCACAACCCCGCAGGCACGCCGCGGCCCGCGGCCGAACGGGCCGCGGACACCCCGCCTGCGGCCCTGGACATCCGCGGACTGCGCATGCGCCTGCCGCGCACCGCCCGCCCGGTCCTGGACGGCGTCGACCTGACCGTCGGCCCCGGCGAAACCGTGGCCCTGGTCGGCGAATCCGGTTCCGGCAAGACACTCACCTCGCGCACCGTGCTGCGCCTGCTCCCCGGCGGCGCGACCACCGAGGGCACCGTGCACGTGGCGGGCGACGACGTGCTCACCATGAACGCCCGAGAACTGCGCCGCCTGCGCACCCGGACCGCGGCCATGATCTTCCAGGACCCCCGCGCCGCCATCAACCCGCTGCGCCGCATCGACGACTTCCTCACCGAGAGCGTGCGGCTCAACAAGATCATGACCCCCGCCGCCGCGAACGCCCGCGCCGTCGAACTCCTGGAAGCCGTCGGCCTGACCGCCGACGCGCTGCGCCGCCATCCCGGCGAACTGTCCGGCGGCATGCTGCAACGGGTGATGATCGCCGCCGCCCTGATGGGCGACCCGGCCCTGCTGCTGGCCGACGAGCCGACCACCGCGCTGGATGTGACCACCCAGGCCGAGGTCGTCGCGTTGCTCGGCGACCTGCGCGCACGATTCGGCACGGGGTTGTTGTTCGTGACCCACGACCTGGGTCTGGCGGCGGCGATCAGCGACCGCGTCTACGTCATGTACGCGGGCCGGATCGCCGAAACCGGGCCCGCCGCATCGGTGTTCGCACGGCCCCGCCACCCCTACACCAAGGCGCTGCTGGACTCCACGCCCGACCTGGACGCCCCGCGGGGCCGACTCGCCGCCATCGACGGGCAACCCCCGGACCTGCGCCGGGAACTGACCGGCTGCCCGTTCGCGCCGCGCTGCGCACACGCGGACGAGGTCTGCACCGTCGAGGCGCCCCGGCGCACGCCCGCACCCGGCGAGCCCGCGCACACCGCCGGCTGCCACCACAGCGACCGTCTCGAAGGGACCCGCGGCGATGCCTGACCCCCTCCTCGAAGTCCGCGGACTGTGCCGCACGTTCGGCGACGTGCGCGCCGTCGACGACGTCTGCTTCACGCTCCCGGACGGAGGCTCGCTGGGGATCGTCGGCGAGTCCGGCTCCGGGAAGACCACGACCGCCCGGATCATCGTCGGGTTGGACCGCGCCGACGCCGGGCACGTCCGCGTCCGCGGGCAGGACCGGACGGCGCAGCCCCGCGGCCGCACCGAACGCCTGGCCCGCGCCCGGCAGATCCAAATGGTCTTCCAGGACCCGTACCTCTCGCTCGACCCGCGCACCGGCGTCGAGGCCGTGCTCCGCGAGACGCTCAAACTGCACAAGCCCGGCACCGACCCGGCCCCGCGGATCCGCGAACTCCTCGACCAGGTCGGTCTGGGCACCCGAGCCGCCGACGCGCTCCCTCGCGAACTCTCCGGCGGACAGCGGCAACGCGTCGCCATCGCCCGGGCACTCGCCGTCGAACCGACCATCCTCGTCCTCGACGAGGCGGTCGCCGCGCTCGACGTGTCGGTACAGGCACAGATCCTCAACCTGCTCGCGGACATCCGCGAGCAGACCCGGATCGGCTACCTCTTCATCACCCACGACCTCGGCGTGGTCCGCTGCGTCACCGACGACGTCATCGTCATGCGCCGTGGCCGGGTCGTCGAATCCGGCCGCACCGCCGACGTCCTGGCCCTCCCGAACCACGCCTACACCCGCCTGCTCATGGCCTCCGTCCCCCGCCCCGGCTGGAACCCCCACGCCATCGGCACGGCCCGCCGCGCACTCCAGGCCACGGAGCCGACCACATGACGCCGTCGGCGCGGCTGTTCGTCGGGCGGCCGGCTATGCCTTGACCGGGCCAGTTCCTCGACCCCGCGTTGCACGCGGACGTCTCGGAGGGACGCGGGCCGTATCCGTAGGGCAGTTCGCGCCGGCCTCCGCGTGGGCGGAGTCCGCCCACGCGGCGCTCCCGGGCACGGGCGTCGAATCCGGCCTCTCGGACGTGCGCGCGCGGCACGCCGCCGACGAAATCCTCGACGGGATCGGGGAGATCGGTGTCCGCGGCGCCGCCGACCCCACCGCCGACGGCCACGAATTCGCGCCGTCGTGCCCCCGCGCGCCCGTTGTCCGACCTGCTCACACCGCCTACGGCTCCCCCGTGGGGCGGGCGCGAGCAGCGGACCGACACCCGGGGATCGGCGGCGGACCCGTCGTCCGGAGGCAGGAAGGTGGCGGACCGACGACGTCGCCTGTTTCCGGACAGTGCGGACGCGGCGTGGCAATGGCCGAGCCGGATCCGCCTTCGACCGATCGGGACGGATGGCCGCGTCCGGATCTCCTCTTGCGCCAACTCCCTTTCGCAGGCGCCTGGTTGCCGGGGCGGAGAGCGGATCGCCCGCGGCGCTCGGCGGGTGCGCGGATGGCGTTGTTGACAGAATGTGCCGGGCCGATCACATTCGTTGACCATCGACTTGTGCCCGTGTGAGCGTTTCGTTCGCTCGGGCACGAACCCGGCGCACGCGACGGTCGGTCCCGCTCACCCCGCGGAGCCGACCGACGAGACCGGACTCGTGGTCGAGGTTTGTCCTCTATCGAAGGAGCCTCGATGAAACGCAGCACGGTGACGGTCGGGTCAGTCCTGGCCTTACTCGCCGGCCTCGTGGTCGGTACCTCCCAGTCGAACGCGGCGACTCCGCCCCCCGCACCGGGTCTGGCGGCGGCGGTGGCCGCCGCCGACCGGGCCACCGCGGGCGGCCTGGACGTCCTGGCCAAGGGCCCCGACGAGAGCTACGTGCGGCAGCAGGTGACCCCGTGGGTCGACGACCTGTACTCCGTGGCCTACGAGCGCACCTACCGCGGGCTGCCCGTGGTCGGCGGGAGCGCCGCGGTGCTGGCCGACGGCAACGGCACCGTCCGGGCCGCCGAGTCGGCCACCGATCTGCGGATCAACGTCCCCGTCAAGCCGACCGTGGGCAAGGGGGCGGCCGAGAACGTCTCGCGTTCGCGACTCAAGGTCGTCGACAAGGTCGAGTCGCGACGCCTGGTCGTACGCGTCAAGGAGAGTTCCGCGAACCTGGCCTGGGAGACGGTGCTGATCGGCAGCACCGAAACCGCGCCCAGCCGGCTGCACGTCTTCGTCGACGCCCGCTCGGGGCAACTGCTCGACTCCTACGACGACGTCAAGGGCGGCTCCGGCACCAGCCAGTGGAACGGCCCCAATCCGCTGACGATCAACACCAGCGGCAGCGCCGGCAGCTACAAGACGATCGACACCACTCGGCCCGGCCTGTCCTGCGCCGACTACAGCGCCGGCGTCTTCACCAAGGCCACCGACACCTGGGGCAACGGCAACGCCACCAGCAAGGAGACCGGCTGCGTCGACGCCCTGTGGGCCGGCCAGAAGCAATGGAACATGCTCCGCGACTGGCTCGGTCGCAACGGTCACAACGGCACCGGCGGAAGCTGGCCGGTACGTGTCGGGCTCCCCGCGATCAATGCCTACTGGACCGGTTCGCAGATCCAGATCGGCCACAACCAGGGCAACCAGTGGATCGCGTCCATGGACGTCGTGGGTCACGAATTCGGGCACGGCATAGACCAGTTCACCCCCGGCGGCGCCGGTACCGAGGCGGGCCTGGGTGAAGGCACCGGCGACATCTTCGGCGCGCTCACCGAGGCGTACACCAACGAGCCGTCGCCCTACGACCGCCCGGACTACCTGGTCGGCGAGACGGTCAACCTGGTCGGCAACGGTCCGATCCGCAACATGTACAACCCCTCGCTGGTCGGCAACAACCCGAACTGCTACAGCTCTTCGATCCCGGGCACCGAGACCCACGCGGCGGCCGGGCCGCTGAACCACTGGTTCTACCTGCTCGCCGAGGGCACGAACCCCGGTGGCGGCAAGCCCACCAGCCCGACCTGCAACAACACGCAGCTCACGGGCACCGGCATCCAGACCGCGGGCAAGATCTTCTACGGCGGCATGCTGCTCAAGACGAGCGGCATGACCTACAAGAAGTACCGCACCGCGACCCTGAAGTCCGCCAAGGCGCTCGACTCCACCTGTGGCCTGTTCAACAAGACCAAGGCCGCCTGGAACGCGGTGAGCGTCCCGGCCCAGCCCGGTGACCCGACCTGCCCGTGATGCCCAACGCACCACGATAGGCATCCGGTCCTTCGACGAGGCCGCGGCCCCCGCCGCGGCCTCGTTCGCCGAGCCGCCGGCCGGCACCGATGGCACGCTCCGACGGAGGTCTTCGCTCACGATCGTGCGCAGCCGGATGTGGTCGGGTCGACAGTCCCGATGTCGGGCCGGTGTGATGGGGTGGAACCCGGAATCCGGAAGCCGAACAGGGTGAGTGTGGGGGCGCGTGGTGTCGGGAGTTCAGGTCACGAACAAGGCTCGACTGGTGGGGCTGTTGTTCGAAGGAGCCGCGGTCGGCGACCTCGGTCGGGTTCGCCGTCGCATCGGCGACGAGGTGATCGCCACGCTGCTCGGCGACGGGCAACTCGCCCCGAGCCTGCGCTCGGCGGCGACCCTCGACCCCGATCCGTGGGTCCGGCGAGCCGTCGCCGTCAACGGGCCGGCACTGACCGCGGTCGATCTGGGCGCGCTGTTGGCACAGCCCGACCCCGTCGTCGATCGCATCGTGTACGCACACCCCGAGGCAACCGCGTGGATGCGCCGGGTGGTGCTCACACCGGGCCGATACGGCGGGGAACCGCATCCGTTGGCCGCGTTGCACACCGAACTGCTCGCGCTGCCCGCCGAATCCGCGTCGCAGCGCCGACTCGGCGCGGCGGTGGTCGCCGATCGGCCGGATTTGGTCGCGCACGCGTTGCGGGTGTGCGCCGGGACGCTGACGGTCGCGGAGGAACTGAGGGGGCTGCTCTCGCTGCAACGGTTCGGCGGGGACGCGTTGTTGCCCGAGGCGGTGCGGCACGTGCGGCCCGAGGTCGGCGCGCTCGCGGGGACGGCCGACGCGGACCTGGTGGCCGCGGTCGCCGAAGCCGAGGGGGCCGTCGGGCTGATCGCCGAATTGCGGTCCGGCATCCGGCCGACGACCTGGCGGCGTACGGTCGACTGGGCCGCGGTGACCGAAGCGCATCGGGAGGAGCCGCTGCCGGAGGCGATCGCCGCGGTGCTGGCGGCCGACGTCGACGCTCCGGAGGACCTGCTCGTCGCGCTCTACGCCGCGTATCCCACGGCGGTCGGCCCGGTGGCCCGGCCGACGCCGGCCGTGCTGCGCGCGGCGATCGATACGCCCAGGCACCCCGCGCTGGCCCGAATCGCCGCGCTCACCCGCGACTGGGCCAAGCCCGCCGACGTGGCACGGATCATCCACGAGGTGACCCCCGCCCGTACCGCCGTGGCCACCCTGCTCGAACTCCCGGACCACGCCGAGCTGCGCGATCTGCTGCACCGGCACCTCGGCGCGCATGCCGACCGCTGGCACACGCTGCGGGCCACGCTGCCCCGGCATCGCGCGGCGCTGCCCGCGTTGTTGGCCGAGATCGAGGCGGGCACCCTCACCGCGCCGGCGGACCCGGTCGGCGGCCCGCCGCCGACCCTGACCAAGCCCTACCGATACCTGCTCACCTCGACCGACCCGGACGACCTGCGTGAGCTGTTGCCCGCGCTGCCCGACGCGTTGGTCCGCGACCTGCTCTCCAGCGGCTCGCTGCCGCAGCGCGTACACGAGGCGGCGATCACCTCCACCGATCCGCGGGCCTGGGAGGCGATGGCTCGCAACATCGGCTTGGACGTCCGCGAACTGGCCCGACTGGTCGCCAAGCAGGTCCCGGCGGTGGACGCCGTCGCGTACATGAGCATGCGCTCGACCCCGTCGCTGCGCCGCACCATCGCCCGTCGCGTGCCGCTGGATCCGGGTCTGTGCAAGGAACTGCAGGCCGGGGGCGATCGCCGTACCCTGCTCCCGCTCGTGGCCTGTGGCGAACCCCAACTGGCGGCGCGGGCCCTGGAGTTCGGCTGCCGCAAGATCGCCCAGCAGTACGCGTACATCAAGGTTTGGGAACGGCACGGCCCGGACGGCGTCGAAGAGTTGCTGGCCGCCGCCGGCAACGGCACCGCCACACAGATCCGCAAGCGGGTGGAGGCCGCGCTCAAGGCCGAGGACGGCCTGGCCGACCTGCGTGCGAGCGGCGAGCCGTACGACGACCCGGCCACGTTGCCGCACCGCTTCCAGACCCGGACCAGTCGCACCACCGTGCGCGACCTGGTGCACGAGCCGTACGCCCACGACTTCC